>NZ_JBIBFR010000014.1:0-256599 GCF_042956125.1 Streptomyces sp. NPDC008313 | reverse complement strand
CGCCGGATGATCGAGATCCGCAAACAGAACATGGCCTTCGGCCTCGGCAGCTACACCGAACTCCCCTCCTCCAACCCCGCCGTCATCGCCTTCCTACGCGAATACAAGGACGACCTCGTCCTGTGCGTCCACAACTTCTCCCGCTTCGCCCAGCCCACCGAACTCGACCTCCAGACCTTCGCCGGACGCCACCCCGTCGAACTCATCGGCGGCGTCCGCTTCCCCGCCATCGGAGACCTCCCCTACCTCCTCACCCTCGCAGGCCACGGCTTCTACTGGTTCCGACTGCGCGAGGACACCGTCTAGGCAGACCGCCCGGGCGGGGTCCGTTTCCTCCGCCCCGCCCGGGGCACGCATGAGTAACCACCCCGAGCCCCCCGGGGAAAGGACGCGACGCCATGTCGGAAGCCGTCACCCGTTCCGCCAGTTCACACGGGTCCGCAGTGGCCCCTGGTCTTCTCGCGTCGCTGGATCCCCTGTTGCGCGAATGGCTGCCGCGACAGCGGTGGTTCGCGGGCAAGGGACGTCCGGTCAGCGGTTTCACGCTGGTGGCGGCCACCGAGCTGCTGCCCGCCGACGGAACGCTGGGCCTCTTCCATCTGCTGGTACGGGCCCACCAGCCGCTCACCGCGACACAGGGTGCCCGCACGCACCCCGGCGACTGCTACCAACTGCTGATCGGTCTGCGCGAGGCCCTGCCACCCCGGCTCGCCCCCGCGCTGATCGGCCATCTCTCCGACGGGCCACTGGCCGGCCGGACCGCCTACGAGGCGCTGTACGACCCGCGCCCCGCCGGAATGCTCCTGGAGGCGCTGCGCACCCGGGCGCGCATCGGCGGGCTCCGCTTCGAGCGCGACGCGTGCCAGGACATCCGGGGGGACCTGGTGCCGCGCGTGGTCACCGCGGAACAGTCGAACTCCTCCGTCGTCTATGGAGATACGTTCATCCTGAAGCTGCTGCGCCGGGTCGTCCCGGGAATGAACCCGGACCTGGAACTGCCCCTGATACTGGCCCGCGAGGGCTGTCCCCGGGTGCCCGCACCCGCGGCCTGGCTGCTCGCGGACCTCCGCGACACGACCGACGAGTCGTACGTCCTCGGCGTGCTCCAGCCCTTCGTGCAGGGCGCGGCGGACGGCTGGGAACTCGCGCTGCGCGAGCTGGCCAAGGGCGAGGACTTCGCCGCCGAGGCGCGGGCGCTGGGGCGGGCCACCGCCGAGGTCCACACGGCGCTCGCCCGCGCGCTGCCCACCGTCACGATGGGCCAGGGGCAGTTACGGCTCCTGGTCGAGGGCATGACCGGGCGGCTGGAGGCGGCGGTACGGGCGGTGCCCGCGCTGGTGCCGTACGCGCCCGGCCTGAGGACGGCCTTCGAGGCCCTCGCCGACCTGGCCGCCGAGGGGCAGAGCTGGACGGCGCAGCGCATCCACGGCGATCTCCATCTCGGACAGTGCCTGAGGTCCCCTTCCGGTGACTGGTCCCTGATCGACTTCGAGGGCGAGCCGTCGAAGCCGCTGGCCGAACGCCGGATGCCGCAGCCCCCGGTGCGGGACATCGCGGGCATGCTCCGCTCCTTCGACTACGCGGCCCACTCGCAGCGCCCGGCCGCGCCCGGCTGGGCCTCCACCTGCCGGGCCGCCTACTGCGCCGGTTACGCCGAGGTCGCGGGACGCGACCCCCGCACCGACCCGGTACTGCTGCGCGCCTATGAGACGGACAAGGCGGTCTACGAGGTCGTGTACGAGGCCCGGCACCGGCCCGACTGGCTGCCGGTCCCGCTCTCCGCGATCCGCCGGCTCGCCGCGGACGCCGCCCCGGAGTGATCACGCCCGCCCCACACCCTTCCCCGCCCCGACCCCCGCCCCATCGCACCCTGCCGAGGAGGCCCTGCCCGTGACCCCCCGCCCCCCGTCCGAGGACAGTCCGAAGAAGAGCGGCGCGAAGAAGCCGGGCCCGGCCGACGCCACCGCCGCGGACTCCGGCAAGAAGGCTGCCGCCGCGAAGAAGACGGCGGCAGCGAAGAAGAGTGCGGCCAAGAAGGCCGTCACCAAGAAGGCCGTCGCCGCCAAGCCCGTCGTGAAGAAGTCCGTCGCCGCCGAGCCCGTCGGGAAGAAGGCGGTCTCCGAGCAAGCAGCCACCGGGAAGCCTGCTGCCAAGGAGCCTGCTGCCAAGGAGCCGGATGCCAAGGAGCCGGCTGCCAAGAAGGCCGCCGCCTCGAAGACGGCTGCGAGCGCGGCCGTGAAGAAGGTCCCCCGGAAGGCCGCCGCGAAGAAGGCCGTGTCCGGGAAGACGGCGCCCGGGAAGCCCGCGGCCGAGCGCGCTGCCGCGTCCTCGGCGAAGACCCCGGCGGCACGTGCCCCCAGGACCGGTGTGGCGGAGAAGGTGCCCGCGCAGACGCCCCGCCCCCCGGCGCGGGGCGGTGCGCCCATGGAGGCGGGCGGTCCGCGGATCCCCGCTCCGGCCGCCGCCGAGGGGCAGGGCGGGGTCTCCGGCCCGCCCGGGGACAGGCCCCCGCGCGTCCCCGCACCCGCCACGCCCGCCACGCCTGCCGCACCCGCCGCACCCACCGCACCCGCCGAGCCGTCCGCTGTGACCGTCGGCGCGGGCGCCGAAGTGGGCGCCGGGGACCGGGAGCGGCTGCTGGGAGCCACGCACCACGATCCGCACGGCGTACTGGGCGCCCACCCGGTGCCGGGCGGGGTGGCCTTCCGGGTGCTGCGCCCGTACGCGCTGTCTGTGACCGTCGTGACGGACGAGCTGCGCGCCGAACTGCGCGACGACGGCGACGGCTTCTTCTCCGGTGTGCTGCCGCTGCGCACGGTCCCGGAGTACCGGCTGCTGGTGGCGTACGAGGGGACGGTGCACGAGACGGAGGACGCCTACCGCTTCCTGCCCGCGATCGGCGAACTCGACCTGCATCTGCTCGGCGAGGGCCGGCACGAGGAGCTGTGGAAGGCGCTGGGCGCCCGGACGATGACGCACCAGGGCGTCACCGGCACCCGGTTCACGGTGTGGGCGCCGAACGCGCGGGGTGTGCGCGTGGCCGGCACCTTCAACTACTGGGACGGCAGCGGCTTTCCGATGCGCTCGCTCGGTTCGTCCGGGGTGTGGGAGCTGTTCGTCCCGGCCATCGGCGAGGGCGAGCTCTACAAGTTCGACATCACCCGGCCCGACGGTTCGCGCACGCTGCGGGCCGA
Source organism: Streptomyces sp. NPDC008313 (assembly GCF_042956125.1). Classification (NCBI taxonomy): domain Bacteria; kingdom Bacillati; phylum Actinomycetota; class Actinomycetes; order Kitasatosporales; family Streptomycetaceae; genus Streptomyces; species Streptomyces sp. NPDC008313. The sequence goes on along the minus strand of NZ_JBIBFR010000014.1, from coordinate 253,405 downwards.
CCCGATGGCCCGGCACACCGAGGTCCCGCCCAGCACCTCGTCCGTCGTGCACACCTCGCACCACGTGTGGCAGGACGAGGAGTGGATGGCGCACCGGGGCGACCGGCCGGTGCACGAGGCCCCGTTCTCGGTGTACGAGGTGCACCTGCCGTCCTGGCGGCCGGGGCTGACCTACCGCCGGCTCGCCGAACAACTCCCCGCGTACGTCCGCGACCTGGGCTTCACCCACGTGGAACTGCTGCCGGTCGCGGAGCACCCCTTCGGCGGATCCTGGGGCTACCAGGTCACCGGGTTCTACGCGCCGACGTCTCGGCTCGGCACCCCCGACGACTTCAAGTACCTGGTCGACGCGCTGCACCGGGCGGGTGTCGGCGTCCTGATGGACTGGGTCCCGGCGCACTTCCCGCGCGACGACTGGGCCCTGGCCGAGTTCGACGGACGGCCGCTGTACGAGCACCACGACCCGTCGCGGGCCGCCCACCCGGACTGGGGGACCCTGGAGTTCGACTACGGCCGCAAGGAGGTGCGCAACTTCCTCGTCGCCAACGCCGTGTACTGGTGCGAGGAGTTCCACATCGACGGCCTGCGCGTCGACGCCGTCGCCTCCATGCTCTACCTCGACTACTCGCGCGAGCCCGGACAGTGGACACCCAACGAGCACGGCGGGCGCGAGAACCTCGACGCGGTCGCCTTCCTCCAGGAGATGAACGCCACCGTCTACCGCCGCAACCCCGGTGTCGTCACCGTCGCCGAGGAGTCCACCGCCTGGGACGGCGTCACCCGCGCCACCCACCACACGGGTCCCGGCGGCTTCGGCGGCCTCGGCTTCGGGCTGAAGTGGAACATGGGCTGGATGCACGACTCCCTCGGCTATGTGGGGCACGATCCGGTGCACCGCAGGTACCACCACGACGAGATGACGTTCTCGACGGTGTACGCCTACAGCGAGAACTACCTCCTGCCGATCTCCCACGACGAGGTGGTGCACGGGAAGCGGTCGCTGGTGTCGAAGATGCCGGGCGACTGGTGGCAGCAGCGGGCCACCCACCGGGCGTACCTCGGCTTCATGTGGGCCCACCCGGGCAAGCAACTCCTGTTCATGGGCCAGGAGTTCGCCCAGGGCGCGGAATGGTCGGAGAGCCATGGGCCGGACTGGTGGCTGCTGGACCCGGCGTACGCGGCGGAGCCGGACCACCGGGGCGTGCGCGACCTCGTACGCGACCTCAACACCGTGTACCGGCGGGAACCGTCGCTGTGGCAGCGGGATGCCGACCCCGCCGGTTTCGCGTGGGTGGCGGGGGACGCGGCGGAGGACAACGTGTTCGCGTTCCTGCGGTACGACGCGGAGGGGGTGCCGCTGCTGGCGGTGTCGCACTTCTCGCCCGTGGTGCGGCCCGAGTACCGGATCGGGGTTCCGGAGGACGTTCCCGCGTGGCGGGAGGTGCTGAACACGGACGCGGGCCGGTACGGGGGCGGGGACGTCGTCCATCCGGACCCGGTGAAAGCGGATCCCCACCCGGCGCACGGCCGCGCGGCCAGCCTGCGGCTGACGTTGCCGCCCCTGGCCACGGTCTGGCTCCGTCCCGCGTAGTTCTCACCCCCTCCGCCCTGCCCGCCCCCTCCGGGGTGGCCGCCCCCGACCCCGCTCCCTGCACGCCGGAGGGGCTGGACTTCCAGCCCCTCCGGCGTTCGGAGGTACTACCCCAGGCCCGCCGGCAAGGTGCCCGTGTGCAGGACTCCCAGGGACTGGGTCGCCCGGGTCAGGGCGACGTACAGGTCACTCGTGCCGAAGGAACCCGGCTCCACCACCAGCACCGCGTCGAACTCCAGCCCCTTCGCCTGACGGGGGTCGAGCAGGACGACCGACCGCGTCAGGTCCGGGTCCTGTCCCGCCACGACCCCCTCCAGCCGCTCCGCCAGCGACGCGTGCAGCGTCCGGGGCGCGATCACGGCCGTCCGCCCCTCCGCCGGGGAGAGCTCACGGACCCCCTCGGCGACGGCGGCGGGGAGGTCGTCGGTCTGCCGCACCCACGGGCGTACGCCGGTGGACCGCACGGAACTCGGCGGCTCGAACCCCGGGTCGGACACCCGCAGCACGGCCGCCGCGAGGTCCATGATCTCGGAGGGCGTCCGGTAGTTCACCGCGAGACGCGTGTGCTCCCACCGCCCTTGGACGTACGGTTCGAGGATGCCGGACCACGAGCCGACACCCGCCGCCTCGGCGGTCTGCGCCGGGTCACCGACGAGCGTCATCGAACGGGTCGGGCTGCGCCGCATCAGCAGCCGCCACGCCATCGGCGACAGCTCCTGCGCCTCGTCGACGATAATGTGCCCGAACGCCCACGTGCGGTCGGCCGCCGCCCGCTCGGCGGCGCTGCGGTGGTCGGCCTCCTCGTGCCGCTCGGCCATCCGTTCCGCGTCGATGATGTCGTGCGCGGACAGGACCTCGGCGTCCTCCTCGTCCTTGTCCTCGAACTCGTACGTACGGGAGGCGTAGGAGACGTCGAGGACACCCTGCGCGTAGGCGACCTGGCTTCGGCGCTCCTGGTCGGCGCGGGCGCGGGTGACCCGGTCGTCCTCGCCGAGCAGTTCGGCGGCCTCGTCGAGGAGGGGGACGTCGGAGACGGTCCACTGCGCGGTGACGGGACGGCGGACGGCCGCCGCGTCCTCGGCGGACAGGTGTCCCTCCGGCGCGGCGAGGAAACCGGCGACCAGCCGCTGCGGGGTGAGCCGGGGCCACAGCTGCTCGACGGCCGCCCAGACCTCGGGGTTCTCGGCGAGTTCGTCGCGGATCTGGGTGATGTCGCTGGGGTCGAGCAAATTGGAGCCGTCGTAGGGGTCCGTGCCGATGCGTTCGGCCACCATGTCGGTGAGGGCGTTGAGGATGTGACCCTCGAAGTACTCGCGGGCCACGTTGTGCGGGAGTCCCGCCTCACGGGTGCGCTCGCGGGCGACCCGGACGAGCCCGGCGTCGAGCATCAGGACGTCGCGGTCGTGCTCGATGGCGATGACGGGATCGGGCAGCGCCTGCCGCTCCCGTACGACGGCGTCGAGCACGCCGGCCATGTCGGCGCGGCCCTTGACGGCCGCGGCGGCCGGGCTGTCGGCGGCCGTCGCCCGTACGCCGGGGAACAGTTCGCCGACGGTGGCCAGGAGGACGCCCGTCTCGCCGAGGGAGGGCAGCACCTCGCCGATGTAGCCGAGGAACGCCGGGTTGGGGCCGACGATGAGGACGGCACGCTTGGCGAGCAGTTCCCGGTGTTCGTAGAGCAGGTACGCGGCCCGGTGCAGGGCCACGGCGGTCTTGCCGGTGCCGGGGCCGCCCTCCACCACCATGACGCCGCGGTGCGGAGCGCGGATGATCCGGTCCTGTTCGGCCTGGATGGTCTGCACGATGTCGCTCATCCGGCCGGTGCGGGCCGAGTTGAGCGCGGCGAGCAGCACGGCGTCACCGGTGGGGTCCTCGTGGCCGGTGCGCTCGTGGTCGCCGAGGTCGAGGATCTCGTCGTGGAGGCCGGTGACCCGGCGCCCTTCGGTGGTGATGTGCCGGCGGCGCCGCAGGCCCATCGGGGTGTGGCCGGTGGCGAGGTAGAAGGGGCGGGCGACGGGGGCGCGCCAGTCGACGAGGATCGGGGTGTGTTCGGTGTCGTCGGCGCGGATGCCGATGCGGCCGATGTGGTGGCTGACGCCCGTGGTGAGGTCGACGCGGCCGAAGCAGAGCGAGCCGTCCACGGCGTTCAGCGCGGCGAGCAGTCCCGAGCGTTCCGCGACGAGGACGTCCCGCTCCAGGCGGGCCTGCATCGGGGTGCTGCCCTGCGCGAGGGCGTCCGCCACGGAGGCCTCGGTGCCGCCGCGCAGGACGTCCACGCGCGCGTACAGCCCGTCGATGAATTCCTGCTCACGCCTGAATTCCTCGTCGGTAAACGGTGTGGTGGCTTTGGTGGAGTCTGAGTTCGAGGCCTTGTTTGACAATTCCGCTCCCGCCCGGATATACTCTGCTCAGTGAACTTCTCCGCGACCTGGGATTCCGAATATCACCTCGGGCATCACACGGAAGTCGCGAACCATCGAATATACGCAGAGAAATCCCCCGAGCGCAATTGCTCGGGGGATTTCCTCGTTCACGGGAGCTTGCGGAGTACGGGCGGAGCGCGCCGTCCCGCACTCCGCCCGGATCAAAGGACGTCGGAGAGTTCTTCCAGCAGCCGCCTCCTGGGCCTGGCCCCCACCATCGACTTCACCGGCTCGCCGCCGCGGAACACCATCAGGGTGGGCATCGACAGCACGCCGTACGCCACGGTCGTCCCGGGATTGCGGTCCACGTCGAGCTGGACGACCTTGAGCCGGCCCGCCTGCTCGGCCGCGATGTCACTGAGCACCGGCGCAAGCTGCCGGCACGGTCCGCACCAGTCGGCGGTGAACTCCACCAGTACGGGCAGCTCCGCCCCGATCACCTCCGCCGCGAAATCGGCGTCCGTCACCTCGTCCACACCTGCCGCCTTGATCACAGCGTCCGTCCTCCCAGTTCGCACACCGGCTCCGGACCCCCCGGAGCCCCCGCCTCGGCCGCCAGCTCGTCACGCGCCCGCTCCGCCCGCGTCAACTGGTCGCCGACCTGTTCGCGGACCGTCGCGAGCTCACCGATCAGCGCGTCCAGCTCGGCGAGCTTGCGGCGGTAGACGTCCAGCGAGGCCGGACAGGAGTCCCCCTCCGGGTGCCCGGCCCGCAGGCACTCCACGAAGGGCCGCGTCTCCTCCAGGTCGAACCCGAAGTCCCGCAGCGTCGTGATCTGCCGCAGCAGCCGCAGGTCGCCCTCGTCGTAGGTGCGGTAGCCGTTGCCGCCCCGCCGGGCGGGCAGCAGCCCCCGCGACTCGTAGTACCGCAAGGTCCGCGTGGTCGTCCCGGCCCGTGCCGCCAGCTCGCCGATTCGCATGACCGCGACGGTAATCCTTGACGCCGACGTCAAGGCAAGTACACGGACCCGGCCCGCCGCTCACGGCCAGCGGGGGAGCAGCGGCTTCCGCTCGACCGGGGAGGACAGCACGATGGACGTCGTCGTACGGCCCAGCGCCGCGGTCTGTTCGAGGACGTCCTCCAGGTGGACGGTGTCCGCGACCGCGACCTTGAGGATCCAGCAGTCCTCGCCGACCACGTGATGGACCTCGGTCACCTCGGGGCGGGCGATCAGCTCCAGGGTCCTGGGGTGTTTGAGGGTGTACCCGCCGTGCGGGTTCACCCTGATGAACGCCTGGATCCCGTACCCGAGCGCGGACGTCGACACGTGCGCGCCGTAGCCGGTGACGGCGCCCGCGGCCTCCAGCCTGCGCACCCGTTCGGCGACGGCCGCCGGGCTCAGCCGGACCCGGCGGCCCAGCTCGCTCAGTCTGATCCGGCCGTCGCTCTGCAGCAGTTCCAGGATCTGCCGGTCCAGCGTGTCGAAGGCCGCCGACGTTTCACCGGCGGCGGGGCGCGCATACCGTTGTTCTTTCGGTGCCGGGCCCGTATCTCCCATGTCTCTCCCTTCAGAGCCGGCCTGTGCCTCGGGAGAATTATGGCCGCAGGGAAGACGGCCGGGGGACGGCCCGGGTGCCGGGAACGGGCGCGGGGAGCGGGCACCGGCCGGAACGACGGAGAACGGAAATGGGGGGCGTCGTGCGCGACGTGTGCGTCATCGGTGGGAACCGGTATTTCGGCAAGCGGCTGACGGCCCGGCTGCTCGCCGCCGGGGACCGGGTCACCGTCGTCAACCGGGGTTCGTCACCACCGCCCGAGGGAGCCGTTCACCTCGTGGCCGACCGTGACGACGAGCGTTCCCTGGAACGGGCGATGGGCACACGCACCTTCGACGTCGTCGTCGACCAGGTCTGCTACACCCCGCGCCAGGCGGAGATCGCCCGCCGGGTGTTCGCACGGCGCACCAGCCGCTATGTGATGACGTCGACGGTCGAGGTGTACGAGAACGAGGACTCGGCGTCGCTCGTCACCGAGGAGGCCGTGGACCCTCGTATCGTCGCCGTGGACCTCACTCTGCCCTGGGACGACCCGGAGTTCGTCGACGCGCACTACGGCGAGGGCAAGCGCCAGGCGGAGGCGGTCCTCGCGGCGGACCCGCCGGATCCGGCGGACCCCGCGTTCCCGTACGTCGCCGTGCGCGTCGCCCATGTCCTCGGCGGAAACGACGACTTCACGGGCCGGCTCGACCACTACGCGTCCCGCATCCGCACCGGTGAGCCGATCGCGGTGCCCCTCGTGAACCGTCCGGCGACGTACATCCACGTCGAGGAGATCGCGGACTTCCTCTTCTGGGCCGTCGGCGAGAAGTTCACCGGACCGGTGAACGCGGCGTCCCACGGGACGCTGACCACCGAGGAGTTGTGCGCCGCCGTCGCCGCGCTCGTCCCCGGCGGGCGGACCGTGCTGAGGGGAGTGGAGGCCGGCGAGGTCTCGCCGTTCTCCTTCGCCCGCGCGTACGGGATGGACAACACGCGGGCCGCCCGGCTCGGGTTCGGATTCGGCCGGGCCCGGCACTGGCTGCCGCGTGCCGTGGCCCAGACACTCGGGAAGGACTGACATGCGTCACCGCACGCTCGGCGGAACCGGGGTCGGCGCGATCGGCCTGGGGGCGATGCCACTGTCCATCGAGGGCCGCCCCGACGAGGCACGGGCCCTGGCCACGGTGCACGCCGCGCTCGACGCGGGCGTCACCCTCCTCGACACCGCGGACTCGTACCACCTGCCGGGCGACGGGCCCGGCCACAACGAGCGCCTCGTCGCCCGCGCCCTCGCCACGTACGGCGGCGACACCACCGGCGTGCTGGTGGCCGCCAAGGGCGGGCGCGGCCGGCCCGCCGACGGCAGCTGGACGGTGAACGGGAGCCCCTCCCACCTCAGGGCCGCCGCGGAGGCGTCCCTGAAGCGGCTGGGCGTGGAGGCGATCGGCCTCTACCAGCTCCACAAGCCCGACCCGGCCGTCCCCTTCGAGGAGTCCGTGGGCGCGCTGCGTGACCTGCTCGACGAGGGCAAGATCCGCCTCGCCGGCCTCTCCAACACGGACGCCGACCAGATCCTGCGGGCCCGCGCGATCCTCGGGGACCGGCTGGTCTCGGTCCAGAACCAGTACTCCCCCGCCGTCCGCGACAGCGACGCCGAACTGCGGCTCTGCGCCGAGCTGGGGCTCGCCTTCCTCCCGTGGAGCCCCCTCGGCGGAATCTCCCACAGCTCCCTCGATGGCCCGTCGCGGCTGGAATCCACCCCGTTCGGCGCCTTCCGCGCGATCGCCCGTGAGCGCGGTACGACGCCCCAGCGGGTCTGCCTCGCCTGGCTGCTGTCGCTCTCCCCGACGGTGATCCCCATCCCGGGCGCGAGCCGCCCGGAGACGATTCGCGACTCGGCACAGGCCGCGGACCTGCTCCTGGACGCGGAGGAACTGGCCCTGCTGGAGGCGAGCACCCGGCACGCGGACTGAGGACGGCGGCACGCGGGCCCGGGCGGCTCCCGGCCTCCGCGGGGTGCTGACGCCGGCGACGGGACGGTGTCCGGCGACGAGGGGTGGCGGGGCACGGCGCGGGCCGGAGCACAGGCGCGGGGGGGGGGGGGGGGGGGGGGGGGGGCGGGCGCCCCGCGGGGGGGGGGGGGGGGCGCGGGGGTGGGGGCCCCCCCCCCCCCCGACGCGCCGGTGCCCGGCGGCTGGTCGCCGCCGGGCACCGGGGGGGAGCCGAGCGTCCGGGTCTTGTACGGGGAGTTCCCCGGCCGCTCGGGGGTGTCCTCCGGGCGCGTCAGGAACGCCCGGAGAGTCGGGGACCCACTACGCCTTCGCCAGTTCCTTCTCGCCGCCCTGCTCGGGGACGTGGGCGGCCGGGGCACCCTCGGCGTCGTCCAGCAGGGTCGTCTCGTCGAAGGGGAGCCGGCCGGCGAGGACCTGGTCGACGCGGGCCCGGTCGATCTCCTTGGTCCAGGTGCCGACGAGCACCGTGGCGACGGCGTTGCCCGCGAAGTTGGTGAGGGCGCGGGCCTCGCTCATGAAGCGGTCGATGCCGACGATCAGGCCGACGCCGTCGACCAGGGCGGGCTTGTGGGACTGCAGACCGCCGGCCAGCGTGGCGAGACCGGCGCCGCTGACGCCCGCCGCGCCCTTGGAGGCGACCAGGAGGAAGAGCAGCAGCGGGATCTGCTCGCCGACGGACATCGGCGTACCGAGCGCGTCGGCGATGTAGAGCGACGCCATGGTCATGTAGATCATGGTGCCGTCGAGGTTGAAGGAGTAGCCGGTCGGGACGGTGATGCCGACCACCGGCTTGCTGACGCCCAGGTGCTCCATCTTCGCGATCAGCCGGGGCAGCGCCGACTCGGAGGAGGAGGTGGACAGGATCAGCAGGAACTCACGGGCCAGGTACTTGAGCAGCAGGAAGATGTTGACGCCGGAGACGATCCGCAGCATGGCGCCGAGCACGATGAAGACGAACAGGAAGCAGGTCACGTAGAAGCCGAGCATCAGGACGGCGAGGCTCTTGAGGGCGTCGACGCCCGCCGAGCCGGTGACCGCCGCGATGGCGCCGAAGGCACCGAGCGGGGCGGCCCACATGACCATGGCGAGGATGCGGAAGACGAGCCGCTGGACGTGCTCGATGCCGCGCAGCACCGGCTGCCCCGCCGAGCCCATCGCCTGCAGCGCGAATCCCGTGAGCAGGGCGATCAGCAGGGTCTGCAGGACCTGGCCCTCGGTGAAGGCGGAGACGAACGACGTCGGAATGATCGACAGCACGAAATCGACCGGGGGAAGCGCTTCCGCGGAGACCTGGGCGTGGCCGGTCTGCTTGATCGCGTCGGTCAGCTCCAGGCCCGTACCGGGGTGCAGGACGTTGCCGACGACCAGGCCGATGGCGAGCGCGACCAGGGACATCACCAGGAAGTAGCCGAGCGCGATACCGCCGACGGCGCCGACCTTCGCGGCCTTGCGCACCGAACCGATGCCGAGCACGATCGTGCAGAAGATGATCGGGGAGATCATCATCTTGATCAGGTTCACGAAGCCCGTGCCGATGGGCTTCAGCTCGACCGCGAAGTCCGGGGCGACGAGGCCCACGGCGATGCCGAGAACGACCGCGATGATCACGGCGATGTACAGATAGTGAGTACGGTCCCGCTTGGCTGCGGGCGTGGCAGGTGCCGTAGTCGGTGTGCTGCTCACGGCTGCCCTCCTTGACGACGTCGTCGGCATCATCCGGCGTGCGGCTCACGTCCGGGGGAAGACCGGGAGCGGACTCCCGGTGGGGAACGTCCGGGAGCGGGCTCCCGGACAGAATGGCCGGATCTCGCGCCTCCGGCCGGGGACCGGAAACGGATCCCCGTTACGGAGACGGACTCCCGGACCGGGAGCGGGGGCTCCCGGAACCGGCGGACACGAAGCCCGGCTGTGGGTGACTATCTCCCGGCCTGTGAGGGCGGTCACCCTTCCGTACATTTAGTTCACGCCAACACGGCGAGGCAGACTGATGCCATGCGTCTCCCCCGCCCACCGAGACCCCGCAGCCTCGCCGGCCAGCTGTTCGCCATGCAGGCCGTGCTCATCGCGGTGCTCCTGACCGGGTACGCGCTCTTCGGCTACGTCAGCGACCGCGGCCAGGCCGAGGACGCGGCGGGGCGTCAGGCGTCGGCCGTGGCCCGCTCCGTCGCGGACGCCCCCTCGGTGCGGCAGGCGATCGCCACGGCCGACCCGACGGCGGCCCTCCAGCCGTACGCGAACCAGGTGCAGCGGCACACCCGCGTCGACTTCGTCACGATCATGGACCCGGACGGGATCCGCTGGACCCACCCGAAACCGGACCGGATAGGCGAGAAGTTCCTCGGCAACACGGCCCGCGCCCTGGCCGGGCACACCTTCACCGAGACGTACACCGGCACCCTCGGCCCGTCCGTCCGCGCCGTCACCCCGATCAGGGACCACGGGCGCATCGTCGGCCTGGTCAGCGCGGGCATCCGGGTGGAGACGATCAGTGAGCGCGCGCAGGACCAGGTCGCGGCCCTCGTCGGCGTCGCCGGCGGCGCCCTGGCCCTGGGCGGCGTCGGCACGTATGTGATCAACGCCCGGCTGCGCCGCTCCACCCACGGTCTGAACGCGGCCGAGCTCAGCCGGATGCACGACTACCACCAGGCCGCCCTGCACGCCGTGCGTGAGGGCCTGCTGATGCTGGACGGCCGGTTCCGGGTGGCGCTGATCAACGACGGCGGCCGGGAACTGCTCGGGGTGAGCGGCGACGCGGTGGGACGGTCCGTCGCCGATCTCGGTCTGCCCTCGCCGCTCACCGGCGCCCTGCTGTCCTCGCGGCCACGCGTGGACGAGGTGCACCTGACGGCGGAGCGCGTGCTCGTCGTGAACACCTCCCCCGTCTCCGGCGGCGAGCACCGGGGCACGGTGGTGACGCTGCGCGACGTGACGGAGCTGCAGTCCCTCATGGGGGAGCTGGACTCGGAGCGCGGCTTCACGCAGGCCCTGCGCTCCCAGGCGCACGAGGCGGCGAACCGGCTGCACACCGTCGTCTCGCTGATCGAACTGGGCCGCGCCGAGGAGGCCGTCGACTTCGCGACCGCGGAGCTGGAGCTGGCCCAGGCGCTCACCGACCAGGTGGTCGCGGCGGTCGGCGAGCCGGTCCTGGCGGCCCTGCTGCTCGGCAAGGCGGCGCAGGCCAACGAGCGGGGCGTGGAGCTGGTGGTCTCCCCCGACAGCCGCATCGACGACGGGCTGCTCCCCGAGCCGCTGCCCGCCCGGGACCTGGTCACCGTGCTGGGCAACCTGATCGACAACGCGGTCGACGCGGCGCAGGGCTCGGTCGGGGCGCGGGTCACGGTGACCGCCCGCACGGAAGGCTCCGGTCTGCTGCTGCGGGTCGCGGACACGGGCGCCGGGGTGGATCCGGCCCACGCCGAGGCGGTGTTCCGGCGCGGCTGGTCGACGAAGCCGGCCGGGCCCGGCGGGCGCGGCCTGGGTCTCGCGCTGGTCCGGCAGGTGGTGAGCCGTCACGAGGGCACCCTGACGGTGGCGGAGGCGGCGGGGGGCGGGGCGGAGTTCGAGGTACGGCTTCCGCTGCCGGACGTCGTGCGGGAGGCGGCGGTCGCCGACGCGCCCCCGCCCGCGCCCGCGCCCGCGCCCGCGCCCTGCGAGGGTCCTGGCCGGTACGGGGACGACGACCGGCCCGGACCCGCCGGGCTCGGCGGGTCCGGCGGGTCCGGCGGGTCCGGCGCCGTCGTACCACGGCCGGCCGGGCCCCGGTCCGCCCAGCTCCGGTCCGCCGAGTCCGATCCCGGCTCGTCGGGGCACCCGGAGGAGGAGCCCGTCACACCCGGGCCCGACGCGCGGCCAGCGAAGGGCGGACCCGCCCCGGACGGGCCCGTGCCGGTCGGCCCGGCGGCGCACCGGACCACCGGGACCGCCGTGCCTGGAGGCGAGAGATGACCGAGCCCGAGCCGTTGCGCGTACTCGTCGTGGAGGACGACCCCGTCGCCGCCGACGCGCACGTCATGTACGTGAACCGCGTCCCCGGGTTCACCGCGGTCGGCAAGGCGCACACCGGCGCCGAGGCCCGGCGCGCCCTGGACCGGATCCCGGTGGACCTGCTGCTGCTCGACCTGCATCTGCCCGACGGGCACGGACTCCAGCTCGCGCGCTCCCTGCGGGCCGCCGGTCACCACGCCGACGTGATCGCCGTGACCTCGGCGCGCGACCTCGCCGTCGTACGGGAGGGGGTCTCGCTCGGGGTCGTCCAGTACGTGCTGAAGCCGTTCACCTTCGGCACCCTGCGGGACCGGCTGGTCCGGTACGCGGAGTTCCACGCGGCGGCCGGCGAGGCGAGCGGCCAGGACGAGGTGGACCGGGCCCTGGCCACCCTGCGCGCCCCCGGCCCGGCGGCGCTGCCCAAGGGCCTGAGCGGGCCGACCCTGGAACGGGTGACGCGGACGCTGCGCGACTCGGCCGAGGGCCTGACCGCCGCCGGTGTCGCCGAGGCGGCCGGCATCTCCCGCATCACGGCCCGGCGCTACCTTGAACACCTGGTCGACTCGGGCAGGGCGGGCCGCAAGCCGCAGTACGGGCAGGTGGGGCGGCCGGAGCTGGTGTACCGGTGGGTGAAGGGCCCACGGGGAACGGCCCGTTGACCGGCTCCCGCGCCGCGTCCCCGCGCGGTGTCACGGCGGTCCGGCCGCGGGAGCGGCCGCGGTCAACGACCTCCCCTACGCGAGCCGACCGCGTTCCGCATCCTCTGCTCGACGCGTGAACCCGCTCCACGTCCTGGTGGCCCGGCGCCTGGGCGACGGTGACGCGCCGGGGGCGCGGTCAAGGCGCGCCGGGCGGGGCAGTGAAGGGGTGTGAGGGCGGGGGTGGGGCGGGGCCGGGGCGCCGGGAGCGCAAGGATCGCGCCGCGGTCCGCTCACCCGCCCGGGGGGGGGTGGCGAACCGCACCGCCTTGACGTCTTCGCACAGGATGTCGAGGGACAGTCGAGCGGTGCGGTACGGGCCGCCCACGCCGCGACGACGGACCCGGCCTCGCGCCGGTCCGGGAATCCCGGGACCTGCGGGGCCGCATATGCCCGGCCACCTTGCCGTTCGCATGGGCACGCTCCGGGACGGAGGCCGGGCCCCGCACACCCGCCCCGCGGCCCGCGAACCCCGCGCCGACGGGCCCTCGCGGCATCCCGCACCAGGACCACCCGGCCGAAACCGTATGTTCCTACAATGCGTGATTGTGGCCGAACAGATCGTAGTCTTCGCAGCCGGGCGGCCCTAGCTTGTGCGGCGTGCAGCGACCGCAGGCCCAGCAGCCCACGCCCACCCCGCCCTTCAACGCCCCCGCCGCCCGCCGGCTGCGGGCCGCGCTCGGTATGGGGCCCGAGCATGTCGCGTACGGGCTGAGAGCCTCGTACGGGCTCCCCTATGTGACCCCCGGCCTCGTCACCGACTGGGAGCGCGGTGCCACCGCTCCCAGCGTGCCCGAACTCGCCGCGCTCGCGGGGGTGTTGTGGTGCTCGCCGGGCGAACTCATCGGGGCGCCCCGGACCCTGCGGGAGCACCGGGTCGCGCGCGGTGTCGCCCCGGAGGACGTCGCCCGTACCGTCGGCCTCGAACTCCTCGCGTACCAGCGGATGGAGGAGAGCGACGAGTGGCGCGGCACGGACCGGCAGTCCGCCGCGCTCGCCGACCTGCTGGAACTCTCGCTGCCCGACTTCGTCACGGTGACCGGCCGCGACGGGAAACTCGCCGAGCTGCTGCGCAGCGCGGTGAAGACGCGCCGCCAGGCGTACGCGCGCCCACTCGCCAAACTGGTCCCGCTGGAGCGGCGGCTGCTGGAGGACACCCTCGGGGAACTGCACGCCCACTACCAGTCCCTGATGGCCGCCACCCTGAGCTGGGCAGACGGCCCCGCGGCCACCGAAGCCGACGAGTCGGGCCAGGACTTCCTCGCCCACATCGTCCACCACTTCTGGTCGACGGTACGCCGCCTCACGCACTGACTCTTGGGTTCCGGGCCCGACGCGACGGGCCCGGAAGCCCGTCCGGGCCGGTCCTAGAAGACCGACTCCGCCTCGTCCATCCGGTCCTTCGGGACCGTCTTCAGCTCGGTGACCGCCTCGGCCAGCGGGACCATCTCGATGTCGGTGCCGCGCAGGGCGGTCATACGGCCGAAGTCGCCGCGATGGGCGGCCTCCACGGCGTGCCAGCCGAAGCGGGTGGCGAGGACCCTGTCGTACGCGGTGGGCGTGCCGCCGCGCTGGATGTGGCCGAGGATGACCGGCTTGGCCTCCTTGCCGAGGCGGCGCTCCAGTTCGTAGGCGAGAGCCGTGCCGATGCCCTGGAAGCGCTCGTGACCGAACTGGTCGATCGCGCCATGGCCGTAGTCCATGGTGCCGTCGGCCGGGTGCGCGCCCTCGGCCACGCACACCACGGCGAACTTCTTGCCGCGCGCGAAGCGCTCCTCGACCATCTTGACCAGGTCGGCGGGGTCGAAGGGGCGCTCCGGCAGGCAGATGCCGTGGGCGCCGGCCGCCATGCCGGACTCCAGGGCGATCCAGCCCGCGTGGCGGCCCATGACCTCGACGACCATCACACGCTGGTGGGACTCGGCGGTCGTCTTCAGACGGTCCATCGCCTCGGTGGCCACGCCGACCGCGGTGTCGAAGCCGAAGGTGCGGTCGGTGGAGGAGATGTCGTTGTCGATGGTCTTCGGGACGCCGACGACCGGCAGGCCCGCGTCGGAGAGCATCCGGGCGGCGGTCAGGGTGCCCTCGCCGCCGATCGGGATCAGCACGTCGATGCCGAACTCGATCGCCATGTCCTGCGCGTTCTCGCAGGCCTCGCGGAGCCGGTCGCGCTGGAGGCGGGAGGAGCCGAGGATGGTGCCGCCGCGGGCGAGGATACCGCTGACCGCGTTGAGGTCGAGGCTGCGGTAGTGGCCGTCGAGCAGGCCCGCGTACCCGTCCTCGAAGCCGATGACCTCGTCGCCGTACTGGGTGACCGCTCGGTGCACGACCGACCGGATCACTGCGTTCAGGCCCGGGCAGTCGCCGCCTGCGGTGAGAACTCCGATACGCATCGTGCTGTGTCTCCTGCTCGCTGTTGATACGTGTGAGCTCATCCGATTGTTTCACGCTCCCGGAGCACCGTCGCTCCCGCGCCCTCACCCCGCTCCAGGGCGGGCGCGAGGCGGGCCGTCCGCCCGCCGTCCGCTCCACTCCGGGTGGGCGGCTTAGCCACCCACGGAGGTATTGTCAAGAGGATTCTGCTCACCCTAATGGGTAGCGACCCCCTGGGGGCGAGTGGCCTGAGCGACGGAACGGAGAGCATGCGTGACGCGCAGCGTGTACGTGACCGGGATCGACCGCGGCGACGGCCGTCAGGTCGTCGAACTGGGGGTCATGGAGCTGCTGACCCGCCGGGTCGACCGGGTGGGAGTGTTCCGCCCGCTGGTGCACGACGGCCCCGACCGGCTCTTCGAGCTGTTGCGCGCCCGCTACCGGCTCACCCAGGATCCCGCGACCGTCTACGGCATGGACTACCACGAGGCGTCCGCGCTCCAGGCCGAACAGGGAACCGACGAGCTGGTCTCGACGCTGGTCGACCGCTTCCACGCGGTGGCGCGGGAGTACGACGTCGTCCTCGTCCTGGGCACGGACTTCGCCGCCACCCAGCTGCCCGACGAGCTCTCGCTCAACGCGCGCCTGGCCAACGAGTTCGGCGCCTCGGTGATTCCGGTGGTCGGGGGCCGGGGGCAGACCGCCGAGTCCGTGCGGGCCGAGACCCGCAACGCGTACCGCGCGTACGACGGGCTGGGCTGCGACGTCCTCGCGATGGTCGTGAACCGGGTCGCCCCCGAGGACCGCGCCGAGATCCACGAGCGGCTGGACTCCCGGCTGCCCGTGCCCTGTTGGGTGCTGCCCGACGAACCGGCGCTCTCCGCGCCGACCGTCGCCCAGATCACCCACGCCCTCGGCGGCACGGTGCTGCTCGGCGACGGCGCCGGGCTCTCCCGGGACGCGCTCGACTTCGTCTTCGGCGGGGCGATGCTGCCGAACTTCCTGGCCGCCCTGACCCCGGGCTGCCTGGTCGTCACTCCCGGCGACCGCGCCGACCTGGTGGTGGGCTCGCTCGCCGCGCACAGCGCCGGGACGCCCCCGATCGCCGGTGTGCTCCTCACCCTGAACGAGCGGCCCAGCGACGAGATCCTCACCCTGGCCGCCCGTCTGGCCCCCGGCACCCCGGTCGTCTCGGTGGCCGGCACGAGCTTCCCGACGGCCGCCGAACTCTTCGCCCTGGAGGGCAAGATGAACGCGGCCACGCCCCGCAAGGCGGAGACCGCGATCGGCCTGTTCGAGCGGTACGTGGACACAGGCAACCTCCTCAAGCGCGTCTCCGCGCCGAGCAGCGGCCGGGTGACGCCGATGATGTTCGAGCACAAGCTGCTGGAGCAGGCCCGCTCCGACAAGCGGCGCGTGGTGCTGCCCGAGGGCACCGAGGAGCGGGTGCTGCACGCGGCCGAGGTGCTGCTGCGGCGCGGCGTGTGCGATCTGACGCTGCTCGGCCCGGTCGACCAGATCCGCAAGAGGGCCGCGGACCTCGGGATCGACCTCACGGGATGCCAGCTCGTCGATCCGCAGACCTCGGCGATGCGGGACCGCTTCGCCGAGAAGTACGCGGGGCTGCGCGCCCACAAGGGCGTGACGGTCGAGCTGGCGTACGACGTCGTCTCGGACGTCAACTACTTCGGCACGCTGATGGTCCAGGAGGGCCTGGCCGACGGCATGGTCTCCGGCTCGGTGCACTCCACGGCCGCCACGATCCGTCCGGCCTTCGAGATCATCAAGACGAAGCCGGACACGAAGATCGTGTCGTCGGTCTTCTTCATGTGCCTGGCCGACAAGGTCCTCGTCTACGGCGACTGCGCCGTCAATCCGGACCCGAACGCCGAGCAGCTGTGCGACATCGCCATCCAGTCGGCGGCCACCGCCCGGCAGTTCGGGGTCGAGCCCCGGATCGCCATGCTCTCGTACTCCACCGGCACGTCCGGCAGCGGAGCGGACGTCGAGAAGGTGCGCGAGGCCACCGACCTGGTCCGGCTGCGCCGCGACGACCTCATGATCGAGGGCCCGATCCAGTACGACGCCGCCGTGGAGCCGTCCGTCGCGGCGACCAAGCTGCCCGGGTCGGAGGTGGCCGGGCAGGCGTCCGTGCTGATCTTCCCGGACCTCAACACCGGCAACAACACGTACAAGGCCGTGCAGCGCTCGGCCGGCGCGATCGCCGTCGGCCCGGTGCTGCAGGGGCTGCGCAAGCCGGTCAACGACCTCTCCCGCGGCGCGCTCGTCGGGGACATCGTCAACACCGTCGCCATCACGGCCATCCAGGCCCAGGCCCAGCCACGGACCCCCGCCCCGCACCCGCACTCGTCGCAGGAGACCACCGTCAAGTGAGCGCCACCCGCGTCCTCGTCCTGAACTCCGGCTCGTCGTCGGTGAAGTACCAGCTGCTCGACATGCGCGACACGAGCCGGCTCGCCGTCGGCCTCGTGGAGCGCATCGGCGAGCGGACGTCGCGGCTGCGGCACACCCCGCTGATGCGCGGCGGTGACAGCCGGGAGACGAACGGGCCGATCGCGGACCACGAGGCCGCGCTCAAGGCCGTCGCCGACGAGCTGGCCCGGGACGGGCTCGGCCTCGACTCGGCCGAGCTGACCGCGATCGGGCACCGCGTGGTGCACGGCGGCAGGCGGTTCACCGAGCCGACCGTCGTCGACGACGCCGTGCTCACCGAGATCGAGCGGCTGATCCCGGTGGCGCCGCTGCACAACCCGGCCAACCTGACCGGCCTGCGGACGGCGATGGCCCTGCGTCCCGACCTGCCGCAGGTCGCCGTCTTCGACACCGCCTTCCACACGACGATGCCGGAGTCCGCCGCGCGCTACGCGATCGACGTGGAGACGGCCGACGCGCACCGGGTGCGCCGCTACGGCTTCCACGGCACCTCGCACGCGTACGTGTCCCGTGAGACGGCCCGGCTGCTCGGCAGGGCGCCCGAGGACGTCAACGTCATCGTGCTGCACCTGGGCAACGGGGCATCCGCGTCGGCCGTGCGGGGCGGGGTCTGCGTGGACACCTCGATGGGGCTGACCCCCTTGGAGGGGCTGGTCATGGGTACGCGTTCAGGAGACCTCGACCCTGCCGTCATCTTCCATTTGATGCGGGTCGGGAACATGTCCGCCGACGAGATCGACGTCCTGCTGAACAAGAGGAGCGGTCTGGTCGGACTGTGCGGTGACAACGACATGAGGGAGATCCGCCGCCGGGTGGACGCGGGGGACGAGCGGGCCCGGCTCGCCTTCGACATCTACATCCACCGGCTGCGGAAGTACATAGGCGCCTACTACGCGGTGCTGGGCCGGGTCGACGCCGTCGCGTTCACGGCCGGGGTGGGCGAGAACTCCGCCCCGGTGCGCGAGGCCGCCGTCGCGGACCTCACGGAGCTGGGGCTGGCGGTCGACGGCGAGCTGAACGCCGTACGGGCCGACGGGCCGCGGCTGATCTCGCCCCCCGGCGCGCGGGTCGCGGTCGCCGTGGTGCCGACCGACGAGGAACTGGAGATCGCCACGCAGACGTACGCACTGGTCGGCGGTGGGGACGCCGCTCCGCACGCGCGCCCGTGAGGCCGTCGTGACGACCGGACGCCCGCCGCGCCTCCCGGGAAGTCCCGCGACCGGGCGCCCCGCCCCTCGGCGTCCGCCCGCCACCCCTCGCCGTCCGTCCGCGAACCGCCGCCGGGTCGTGATCTCTGCCACACCTGAGCGCGCACCCGCCCATTTGTATCTTCCGCCAGACGGAATATTCCGCAGCGAAACAAACCGATAGGATCGCCCCATGCGCCGTTCCAAAATCGTCTGCACTCTGGGCCCAGCCGTCGACTCTCACGAGCAGCTCGTCTCGCTGATCGAGGCGGGCATGAACGTGGCCCGCTTCAACTTCAGCCACGGCACCCACGCCGAGCACCAGGGGCGGTACGACCGCGTCCGGGCCGCCGCCGCCGAGACCGGCAGGGCCATCGGCGTCCTCGCCGACCTCCAGGGCCCGAAGATCCGTCTGGAGACCTTCGCCGAGGGCCCCGTCGAGCTGGTGCGCGGTGACGAGTTCACCATCACCACCGAGGACGTCCCCGGTGACAAGACGATCTGCGGGACCACGTACAAGGGTCTGCCCGGTGACGTCTCCAAGGGCGACCAGGTCCTGATCAACGACGGCAACGTCGAGCTGCGCGTCGTCGAGATCGTCGGCCCCCGGGTGAAGACGGTCGTCATCGAGGGCGGTGTCATCTCCGACCACAAGGGCATCAACCTGCCCGGCGCCGCGGTGAACGTGCCCGCGCTGTCCGAGAAGGACATCGAGGACCTGCGCTTCGCCCTGCGGATGGGCTGCGACCTGGTCGCGCTCTCCTTCGTCCGGGACGCCCACGACGTGAACGACGTCCACAAGGTGATGGACGAGGAGGGCCGCCGGGTCCCCGTCATCGCCAAGGTGGAGAAGCCGCAGGCGGTGGAGAACATGGAGGCCGTCGTGGCGGCCTTCGACGGCGTCATGGTCGCCCGCGGCGACCTGGCCGTCGAGTATCCCCTGGAGCGGGTCCCGATGGTGCAGAAGCGCCTCGTGGAGATGTGCCGCCGCAACGCCAAGCCGGTGATCGTCGCGACCCAGATGATGGAGTCGATGATCACCAACTCCCGCCCCACGCGCGCCGAGGCGTCCGACGTGGCCAACGCGATCCTGGACGGCGCGGACGCGGTCATGCTGTCGGCGGAGTCGAGCGTGGGCGCGTACCCGATCGAGACGGTCAAGACGATGTCGAAGATCGTCGTGGCCGCCGAGGAGGAGCTGCTCTCCAAGGGCCTGCAGCCGCTGGTCCCGGGCAAGAAGCCGCGCACGCAGGGCGGTTCGGTGGCCCGCGCGGCCGCCGAGATCGCGGACTTCCTGGGCGGCAAGGGCCTGGTGGCCTTCACCAAGTCCGGTGACACCGCCCGCCGGCTCTCGCGCTACCGCGCGGCCCAGCCGATCCTGGCCTTCACCACCGACGAGGGCACCCGCAACCAGCTGGCGTTGAGCTGGGGCGTCGAGTCGCACATCGTGCCGTTCGTGAACAGCACCGACGAGATGGTCGAGCTGGTCGACCAGGAGCTGCACAAGCTCGGCCGGTTCGACGACGGCGACGTCCTGATCATCACCGCCGGTTCGCCCCCCGGCGTCCCCGGCACCACCAACATGGTGCGCGTCCACCACCTGGGCGGCACCGGCCGCGACTGACGCCGGCCGGGCCCGCCCCGCGCGGGCGGGCGGGCCACCGCCGCCGTTACGCCACTGAGGGCGCCCCCTGTGCGACAGGGGGCGCCCTCAGTGGCGTACGCGGGACGTGCGGCCCGGGAAAGGGGCCGGGGACCGTGTCAGTCCGTCGTGTACTGGTGCATCCCGGGGAGGGTCAGCGTGCCGCCGAACTGGCCGGCCTGGACGACCTTCACCTTCGTGAAGTAGATCAGCGGGATGTTCAGCGGCGGCGGGTTGTCCGGGTCGAAGGTGACCGGGATCAGGCCGAGCAGGTTCCCGGAGATGCTCTCCGTGTACATGACCGTCTTGCCGTCGCGGATGGTGGACGTCGTGCCCTTGCCCGCCTGGACGTGGTAGGTCTTGCCGGACTGCTTGTCGATCACCGTCTGGTGCAGATCCCCGATGTCGGTGCCGTCGGAGATCACGTACTTGAGGACCTTCTTGACCGTGCCGTTGGCGGTCTTCACCTTCACGACGCCCTGGTAGTCGGCGCCCTTGAGGAGCAGGGAGCTGGCGTTGAGGTACCAGGGGTCGTCGGGCAGGGCGACGGTCTTCTCGACGCCGCCCTCGTCGTCGGTGGCGGCCGGGCAGTCGGCCGGGTCCGTGGTGGAGCTCGCGGACGGCGAGGGGGTCGCGGTGGCCTCGCCGGCCGCGTCCTTCACCTTGTCCGCGGTGTCCTTCACGCTCTCGGACGCCTTGTCGGTGGTGTCCTTCACGGTGTCCTTCACCGTGTCGGTGACCTTGTCCGTGGTGTCCTTGACGGGGTCCGACGCGTCCTCGCTCGCGCTCGCCGAGGGGGACGGCGTGGGGGAGGCCGTCTCCTTGTCGTCGGGCGTGAAGATGTCCTTGAGGGCGTCGCCGACGCCCAGCGGGTCGAGCGGGTTGGTGGTCTTGGACGGCGACGGGGCGGGCGTGGCCTTCTCGTCGCTGCTCTGGGACTCCTTGCTCGCGGACGGCGACGGCGTGGGCTCGGCCTTGTCGTCGGAACCTGAATCCGGCGAAGAGGTCGTGTCCGGGGTCGCCGTGGCCGACGGCTCGTCCTTGCCGTCCGAGGCGTCGTCACTCGCGGAGGCGGAGGGCGACGGCGTCGCCGACGCGTCCTTCTCGTCGGCGCCGTCCACGGCCTCGACGCACGCCTGGTACTCCTCGGCCGTCAGACTCTTGGACGATCCCGACCCGTGGTCGTCGGCGAGGGCGAGTGTCGGCGTGAGTCCCATGCCCATGAGGACCGCCGTGGGCATCGCCGCCAGGGCTATCGCCTTGCCGGCCGGGACGTGGAACCTGGTGAACAGCGGCTTCCTCGGGGCCGCGTGGCGCGGCCCGGTTCTCACCCGGGACTCGTCCACGTCAGTCCCCTGGGTCGCCTCGTCAGCCGGCACTGTGCCTCCCGTTCGCCCCGTTGGCCGGGCTCGTTCCTGACAGATCGTTCGGCCGGTCCCACCCGTCCTCGGGCCCGGGGGCCGGGCTCTCGGGGGCGGCCAAGGTGTGCGGGCCGTGCGGGCTGTGCGGGGTGCCGGGAGCGCCGTCCTCGCCCTTGTCGACGGGGACGGCCTTACCGGCCTCCTCGTCACCGGGCACCCAGGCGACCGCCATCGCTCCGCCGATCATGGCGAACAGGAATCCGATGAGGAAGCCGCCGAGGTTGGAGACCGGGATGGAGACCAGCGCCAGCAGGATCGCCGCGACTCCGGCGAAGGTCCGTACGTGCTTCTGGAACCAGAGGCTGACACCCAGCACGACGAGGAGCACGCCGATGATCAGGGAGCCCGCGCCCGCGGTGGTGGACATCGCGAGCGTCAGATGCCCGATCTGGAGGTTCGCGTACGGGAAGTAGGCGATGGGGAGACCGCCGAGCATGACGAACAGTCCTGCCCAGAAGGGGCGCTGTCCCCTCCAGGTGCGGAAGTTCCGCCGGAATACTCGGAGATAGTGCTCGTCATGCCCGGGTGACTCGGCGCTCATGGAAACGGCTCCCTGGAACGGCTCTGCTGTGGGAAGTACAGCGTGGTACGGAAAGGGGCGGGGCGGGCGGGGCGGCAGAGGCCGGCCCGCCCGTCCCTGGAGTGCCTAGTAGCACTCCTTGACACCCGTGGACAGCGACATGTGCAGGCCGCTGAGCTTGAAGGTGCCGGCGGTGGTGGCCCACGCCGTCTGCTTCACGTCGGTCAGCGTGGCCGACTCGGCCTGCTGGGCGAACCCGTAGGGGTTCGCCTGGTCGCCCTTGGAGATGCCCGGACCCTTGTTGGCGTCCTTGGCAGCCACGCCGATGTCGATGCCACGGAAGGTGGCGTCGGCGTTGAGGTCGGCGACGTCGATGTAGAGGTTGTCGGCCTCAACCGGCGTGCCGCCGCCGCCCGCCTTCAGGATCAGGCTGACCGATCCGAGCAGCGGGATGTCCGGGGTGACGACGGACTGGCACATGTTCGTGATCTTGGCGTTCTTGAACCCCGAGACCGCGACCGGGTGCGCCGTCTTCTCACCCTTGAGGGTGTACCCCGAGTCAATGGCTCCGTACTGAGAGAAGCCCGTACCGTCGAGCCGGTCGGCCGTCACCTTGAACGACTGCCCGGACACGCTGAACGACGCGGCGAGAGCACCCTGCGCGAGGGCCACACCTATCGCTGCCGTGGCGGCCACACTGGGCACCATCACGACGGCGAACCGCTTCCATCTGGTCCCGCCACGCACCTGGGACTCCATATTTCCTCCTTCTCGGACGTACATCTCCTGGCCCTGACTGCCACTTTCGGCGGCTCAGCCGGGCAGGGATGGGAGAAGTGCTACGTCCTCGGGAAGGAGAGCGCCCGATCTCAGCGGCACGCTGCGCGTGCCCGTTTCACCGGCGATCACCCCCGAGCGACAACCACTGGTCGTGCCTGACACGCGTCACGCGCAACCTGCCGGACAGGCTCCGCCGAGCGGCGAAGACCCCCCTGTCCAAGGGACGGCGCCACTGCCGCCGCCCCTGCCCGGTGGGGACCCGAAAACCCCTTGACCCGATTGGCTGTCGGATCAGGGGAATGGACCGAGCGTGGCCGATCGTGGTGCATTCTCGCCGCCCGCACAAGGGGGTTCGTTACTCGCTAGTAACGGCCGGATAACCGTGCATCGACCCGCCGACGCCGCCCGGCGACGGAGGGTTGCCTTTAGGGGGAATGCATAGCGGTTGATTCCTGGACAGAAGAAGACAGAACAACCGCTCTGACTTACTCCAAGTAACAGCGGCCGCGTTTACCAAGTTTTGGTAAAGCGCGGCCGCGTGGCGATCTTCTGGCGAATGTTTCACCCGGGCGTCACAGGCCCTGGCGTTTAGGGACAGGTCAGAACAGCGCCCGCGCGAGGGCCCGGCGCGCCGCGATCACCCGCGGATCCTCGGCCCCCACGACCTCGAACAGCTCGATCAGCCGCAGCCGCACCGCGTCCCGGTCGTCCCCCGCCGTGCGCCGCACGGTGTCGATGAGCCGCCCGAACGCGTCCTCCACGTGCCCGCCCACCAGGTCCAGGTCGGCGGCCGTGATCTGCGCCGCCACATCGGCGGGCCTGTCGGCGGCGTCCTTGCGCACCTGCTGCGGGTCCAGCCCCTGCACCCGGCCCAGCAGTTCGGCCTGCGCGAGCCCGAGCTTCGCCTCGGTGTTGCCGGGGTCGTCGCTCAGCACGTTCTTGTAGGCCTGCACCGCACCACCGAAGTCGCCCGCGTCCAGGGCCCGGACGGCCGCCTCCAGCAGCACGTCGTACGGCCCCGCCTGGACCTCCTCGGCCGGCCCGCCCGCGGGCGCCCCGGCGGCCGGGTCGACGGTCAGGCCGGTCAGGCCGAAGCGCTCCTCCGCCACCTGCACCAGCTGGTCCAGGGTCCCCCTGATCTGCTGCTCGCTCGCGGCCCCCTGGAAGAGGGGCAGCGCCTGGCCGGCGACGACGGCGAACACCGCCGGGATCCCCTGGACCCCGAACTGCTGCATCAGCATCTGGTTGGCGTCGACGTCGATCTTCGCCAGCAGGAGACGCCCGCCGTACTCGACGGCCAGCCGTTCCAGCACCGGGCTCAGCTGCTTGCACGGCTCGCACCACTCGGCCCAGAAGTCGATGACGACCGGAACCTCGTTGGAGCGCTGCAGTACGTCGCGCTCGAAACCCGCCTCGTCTACGTCGATGACGAGGCTCGACGGAGAGACGGCTCCGCCCCCGCCGCCCTGCCTGGCCGCTTCGGCGCGCGCCTGCTCCGCCTTCGCCTTGGCCTCCTGGGCCGCCTTCACCGCGGCGAGGTCGACGACTCCGCTCATGGACATGTTCCGTGGCTGCATGAGTACATCCTCCCCCTTCCGCGCGTACGAAAGAAAAGCACCGTGAAAGCCAGGTGCGGCGTGCGGTCCTCGGCGGCGCCCGGTCCCCACCCGGCGCCTGTGGTCGTCGCTTTCGCTACAGGTCGTAGCGTAACTGCACCGGGACGCCGTTGTCCGCCCCACGCCGGTGATCTGCCTCACCACGCCACGGAATGGCCGGATATAGGGTCCGGGCATGCCGAGCCGCCCTTCCGCCCCCCGTACGGGACGTCCGCGCAGCGCCGCCGCCGACGCCGCGATCCTGGAGGCGACGCGCGCGGCACTGGTCGAACTCGGCTGGTCCAGGCTGACGCTGGGAGACGTGGCCACGCGGGCCGGGGTCGCGAAGACGACGCTCTACCGGCGCTGGGCCGGCAAGAACGAACTGGTCGTGGACGCGGTCGCCGTCCTCTTCGACGAGCTGGAACTCCCCGACCTCGGCAGCCTCGCAGCGGACATCGAGGGCGTCGTCCACCAGTTCGCGGCGATCCTGGACCGGCCCGAGGCGAAGACGGCGCTGATGGCCGTGGTGGCGGAGGCGACGCGGGACGCCCCGCTGCGGGAGCGGATCCGGACCTCGATCGTGGAGCGGCAGAAGCGGCTCGTGGTGGAGGGGCGGGCGCGGGCGACGGCGCGGGGGGAGCTCCCCGAGGAGCGGGACGCGGACTCCGCCGCGCGCACGGCCGATCTCATCTTCGACGTGGTCGCGGGAGCGGTGGTCCACCGGACCCTGGTCAGCGCGGAGCCCGCGGACCCGGAGTGGGTCCGCGGGCTCACGGGGATGCTGCTGTACGGACTGGCCGGAGGGCGGGACAGCCCCTCCGGCGTTTGAGGAGCAGCGCCCGGGGCGGAGCCCGGGAAGCGGCGGAGGGGGCCGGAAAAGGTCAGAAGCCCGCCGGCTCCGTGTAGACACCCCACTCCTCGCGGAGCACCCCGCAGATCTCGCCCAGGGTCGCCTCCGCCCGCACCGCGTCCAGCATCGGCGCGATCATGTTCGACCCGTCGCGCGCCGCGGCGAGCATCGCGTCCAGCGCGGAGCGCACCGCGCCCTCGTCCCGCCCGGACTTGCGCCCGGCGAGCTCCCGGACCTGCTCCCGTTCCACCTCGTGGGAGACGCGCAGGATCTCCAGGTCGCCGGTGACCGAACCGTGGTGGACGTTGACGCCCACGACCCGCTTGTCGCCCTTCTCCACGGACCGCTGGTACTGGAAGGCGGACTCGGCGATCTCGCCGGTGAACCAGCCGTCCTCGATGCCCCGCAGGATCCCGGAGGTGATCGGGCCGATCGGGTGCTGCCCGTCGGGGTGCGCCCGCTGCCCCCGCTCCCGGATCTGCTCGAAGATCCGCTCGGCGTCGGCCTCGATCCGGTCGGTGAGCTGCTCGATGTACCAGGAGCCGCCCAGCGGGTCGGCGACGTTGGCGACGCCGGTCTCCTCCATCAGCACCTGCTGCGTACGCAGCGCGATCTCCGCCGCCTGCTCGGAGGGGAGCGCGAGGGTCTCGTCGAGGGCGTTGGTGTGCAGCGAGTTCGTACCGCCGAGGACCGCGGCGAGCGCCTCCACGGCCGTCCGCACCACGTTGTTGTACGGCTGCTGCGCGGTCAGCGACACACCCGCGGTCTGGGTGTGGAAGCGCAGCCACTGCGCCTTCTCGGACGTCGCGCCGTACACGTCCCGCATCCAGCGGGCCCAGATCCTGCGCGCCGCGCGGAACTTCGCGATCTCCTCGAAGAAGTCGACGTGCGCGTCGAAGAAGAAGGACAGCCCGGGTGCGAACACGTCCACCTCGAGCCCGCGCGACAGGCCCAGCTCCACGTACCCGAACCCGTCGGCGAGGGTGTACGCCAGCTCCTGCGCGGCCGTCGCACCCGCCTCGCGGATGTGGTAGCCGGAGACGGACAGCGGCTTGTACGCCGGGATCCTCTCGGCGCAGTGCTCCATCAGGTCGCCGATGAGGCGCAGATGGGGCTCGGGCTCGAAGAGCCACTCCTTCTGCGCGATGTACTCCTTGAAGATGTCCGTCTGCAGCGTGCCGTTGAGGACGGCCGGGTCGACGCCCTGCCGCTCGGCCGCGACCAGGTACATGCAGAAGACGGGCACGGCGGGCCCGCTGATCGTCATCGACGTGGTGACGTCGCCGAGCGGGATGTCCTTGAAGAGGACCTCTATGTCGGCCGCCGAGTCGATGGCGACGCCGCAGTGCCCCACCTCGCCCAGCGAGCGCGGGTCGTCGGAGTCGCGGCCCATCAGGGTCGGCATGTCGAACGCGACCGAGAGTCCGCCGCCGCCGTTGGCGAGGATCTTCTTGTAGCGCTCGTTGGTCTGCTCGGCGTTGCCGAAGCCGGCGAACTGCCGGATGGTCCACGTGCGCCCGCGGTACCCGGTGGCGTACAGCCCGCGCGTGAACGGGTACTCGCCGGGCCAGCCGATCCGCTCGAAGCCGTCGTAGGCGTCACCGGGCCGGGGCCCGTACACCGGCTCCACGGGATCGCCGGAGAGCGTGGTGAAATCCGCGTCGCGCTTGCGCGCGGTGTCGTAGCGGGCCTGCCAGCGACGGCGGCCTTCCTCTATGGCGTCAGCGTCCATACCCACGAATTTACTAGGACGTCCAAGTAAATGTCGATGGGAAACCGCTGTGACCCTCGCCGACGGCGCTCACCGCGACGCCGGCCGGGGGTTCACAGCGGCGCGGATCACGCCTTGGCGACCGCCGGGGAGTCCTCGGCGACCTTGGACTCCAGCTCGCGGGAGACCTTGCGCTCCACGAAGAAGGCGGCGGTGGGGATCGTGCCGGCGATGAGCACCCACAGCTGCTTGCCGACCGGCCACTTCGCCTTGGAGCCCAGGTCGAAGGCGAACACCAGGTACACGACGTACAGCCAGCCGTGCGCGATGCCCACGACGCGGGTGAAGTCCGCGGCGCCGTCCATGTCGAGCAGGTACTTGGCGATCACGCCGAGGGTCAGCAGGACCAGCAGCACACCGGTGACGTAGGCCATGACGCGGTAGCGGGTCAGCACGCTTTTCTTCATGGACACGAGCGTAACCGGCGCTTTCGCACGATCTTCGGCAGCCCCGCCCCGCCCCCGGTACGCGTCCTCGCGCGTACCGGCACGGTCACTCCTCGTCGAAGTCGTGGGCGGCGACCCGCAGCGGGCGCAGCATCGCGAAGACCTCCTCGCACTCCTCCGCGTCGTACGCGCCGAGCCCGAAGTCCATCGCCATCAGGTCGCGGGTGGCCGCGTCGCAGACCTCGCGGCCCTTGTCGGTGATGGAGGCCAGGGTGCCGCGCCCGTCGTTGGGGTTGGGCCGCTTGGCGACGAGGCCGGAGCGCACGAGGCGGTCCACGGTGTTGGTCACGGACGTGGGGTGCACCATGAGCCGCTCGCCGATCTTGGACATCGGCAGCTCGCCCTCCTTGGAGAAGGTGAGCAGCACCAGTGCCTCGTAGCGCGCGAAGGTCAGCCCGTACGGCTTGACGACCGAGTCGACCTCGGAGAGCAGGATCTGGTGCGCGCGCATGATCGAGGTGATCGCGGCCATGGAGGGCACGGATCCCCAGCGCCGCTTCCAGAGTTCGTCGGCGCGGGCGATGGGATCGAAGGCAAGGCTGAGCGGCTTCGGCACGGCAGAGACCTTACCGGCCGGTCACATGGTGGTCAGCCCCGTCTCGCCCTTCGGTCCGAGGGGCGAGGGGCTACGGGTGAAGGGCGACGGACGAGGGGCCGCCCGGCGCTCAGGCCGACAGATGACGCTCCACGGTCTCCACCTTGGACGTGAGGCCGTCGGTCACGCCGGGGCGGATGTCCGCCTTCATGACGACGGAGACGCGGGGCGCGCGGGCCTCGACCGCGGCGACGGCGCGCTTCACGACGTCCATCACCTCGTCCCAGTCGCCCTCCACCGAGGTGAACATGGCGTCGGTGCGGTGGGGCAGCCCCGACTCGCGGACGACCCGGACGGCGTCGGCGACGTACTCCCCCACGTCCTCGCCGACACCGAGCGGTGTCACGGAGAAGGCGACGATCACGTCTTCACGATCCCTTCCCGGCGGGCGCGCGAGGCGATGACCGCGCTCTCGGCCTCGCGCGTGAGCCTGCGCTCGGCGAAGAAACCGCCGGTCGGCAGCACGGAGAGGACGAAGTAGAGAGCCGCGGTCCCCAGGGGCCACTTCGCGCGGTTCCAGGCGTCGGCCCAGAAGATCACGTAGAGGACGAAGAGGACGCCGTGGATCGCGCCCATGACGGGCACCGCGTTGAAGTCCGTGGTCCGCTTCAGGACCGAGCAGACGAGCAGCAGCAGGAAGGAGACGGCCTCGGGGGCCGAGACCAGGCGGAGGCGGCGGAGGGCGGTGGCGGTCTTTATGTCCACGGGTCACCTTCGGTGGATCGGGTCGTCGGCCCGGTCGGTGGCCGGGCTCTTCGCGGGTCTGTCGTGCGGGGCTGTCGCGCCTGATCTTGTGAAGGAAAGCACAAGCGCCGTCCCATTGTGGCACCCGGCGCGCCCCCGGCCTGGCCCGGGGTGTCGGGGGCTGTGCGGCGACGGGCCCGACGGCTACCTTCGCACCGTGGCGATGTTCCGACTTCAAGGCAGCAAGGTGCTGGCCGTCGACATGACCGGGGACGCCGTGAAGGCGAAGAACGGCTCCATGGTCGCGTACGACGGGCAGATGGCCTTCAAGAAGCTGAGCGGCGGCGGTGAGGGCATCCGGGGGATGGTGACCCGGCGGCTCACCGGCGAGCAGATGATCATGATGGAGGTGAAGGGACAGGGGACCTGCTGGTTCGCCGACCGGGCCTCCGAGATCAACCTGGTGAGCCTCCGGGGCGACAAGCTCTACGTCGAGTCGAGCAACCTGCTCGCGACGGACGCGGGGCTGCGCACGGGGACGTCGTTCACCGGGATGCGGGGGGCCTCGCAGGGCAACGGGCTGTTCACGACGACCGTCGAGGGGCACGGGCAGGCGGCGATCATGTCGGACGGTCCGGCGGTGGTGCTGCGGGTGAGCGCGCAGTACCCGCTGACCGTCGATCCGGGCGCGTACGTCGCGCACCAGGGCGACCTCCGGCAGTCGTTCCAGTCCGGCGTGACGTTCCGCACGTTCCTGGGCGAGGGCGGCGGCGAGGCGTTCCAGATCCGCTTCGAGGGCGACGGCCTGGTCTATGTGCAGCCCAGTGAGCGCAACACGATCGCGGGTGATGTGTGACATGCCGTTCCGTGAGGTCAACTCGAAGATGGTCGAGGCGACGGTGCTGCCCGGTCAGCGCATGTTCAGTCAGCGCGGGGCGATGCTCGCGTACAAGGGCGAGGTGTCCTTCACGCCCAACACGCAGGGCGGGCAGGGCGGTGTGATGTCGATGATCGGCCGCCGCCTGGCGAACGAGGCGACGCCGCTGATGAGCGTCGAGGGCTCCGGCACCGTGCTGTTCGGGCACGGCGGCCACCACATCCAGGTGATCGCCCTGACGGGCGAGACCCTGTACGTGGAGGCGGACCGGCTGCTCGCCTTCGACGGGACGCTCCAGCAGGGGACGATGTTCATGGGGTCGCAGGGCGGCGTCATGGGCATGGTGCGCGGCCAGGTGACGGGCCAGGGCCTGTTCACCACGACGCTGCAGGGTCACGGCTCGGTCGCCGTGATGGCGCACGGCGGCGTGATCGAGGTCCCGATCGCCCCGCAGCGCCCGGTGCACGTCGATCCGCAGGCGTACGTGGCGCACCACGGCGACGTGCGCAACAAGCTGTCCACGGCGCTCGGCTGGCGGGACATGGTGGGCCGCGGCTCGGGCGAGGCGTTCCAGCTGGAGCTGAGCGGCAGCGGCGCGGTGTACGTCCAGGCCTCGGAGGAGAAGCTGTGAGCGCGTACGGAACCCACGGCGGCCCGGTCGTCCACGACCCCCTGACGCTGCCGGCCGACGACAACGTCAACAACTACACCTTCTGCGTGGAGCTCAAGGGGAGCCAGTGGTTCCTGCAGAAGGGGAAGATGATCGCGTACTACGGCTCGATGGAGTTCAACGGCGTCGGGCACGGCCGGCTGGACCGTCTGGTGCGCACTTCCTTCCATTCGCCACTGCACGCGAGCGACTGGGTCGTGGCGGAGGGCTCGGGCAAGATGCTCCTCGCCGACCGGGCCTTCGACGTCAATTCGTACGACCTGGATGAGGGCAACCTGACCATTCGCTCGGGCAACTTGCTTGCTTTTCAGCCAAGTCTCGCGCTGAAACAATCAATCGTGCCCGGCTTCCTGACGCTGATCGGAACGGGCAAGTTCGTGGCGGCGTCGAACGGCCCCGTGGTCTTCATGGAACCACCGATCCGGGTGGACCCCCAGGCGCTCGTCGGGTGGGCCGACTGCCCGTCCCCCTGCCACCACTACGACCATGGGTACATGACCGGCGTAATGGGCGGTCTACGTGCGATGACGGGCCTCGGCGGGGCGTCCGGCGAGGAGCACCAGTTCGAGTTCGTGGGGGCCGGCACGGTGCTGCTGCAGTCCACCGAGACACCGATGCCCGAGCAGGCGACGGGAGGCACCCCGCAGCAGCCCGGGGTGCCGGGCGGCGGCGGAGCGCCGGGACCGCACGGAGCGCAAGGCGGCTCACCGCGCCTTCCCGGACAGCTGGGGGACCTCCAGCGTCGCTTCGGGCTGTGAGCGGTAGTCTGCGGAGTGTGACGTCGAACGCGTGCACGCAGTCACAAACGCCCTCACTAGTTCACCTTTCAACATTTTAGGTAGACTGCATACATGGAGACAGAGACGGCCACACGCTGGCTGACCGATGCGGAGCAGTGCGCCTGGCGTACCCACCTGGAGGTCAACAGGCTGTTGACGTACCAGCTCGAGAAGGATCTACAGCCGTTCGGCCTGACGATGAACGACTACGAGATCCTGGTGAACCTCTCCGAGTCGGACGACGTCCGCATGCGGATGAGCGACCTGGCGTCGGCCACCCTCCAGTCCAAGAGCCGCCTGTCGCACCAGATCACGCGGATGGAGAACGCGGACCTGGTGCGCCGTGAGAACTGCGAGTCCGACCGGCGGGGGCTGTACGCGGTCCTCACCGACCACGGCATGGAGACGATGCGGAAGGTCGCGCCGCACCATGTGGCCTCCGTCCGCAGGCACTTCATCGACCTCCTCTCCCCCGAGGACATGGACTGCCTCCACAAGTCGCTCCAGCCGATAGCGCAGCACCTCAGGGGTCAGCGCGGCAAGCCGTAGCCTCCGGCCGGGGTGCGGGCCGCCCACCCTGCCGTGGTGGGTCGGGGCCGTGCCGGTACATCCGGCCGCCGTTCCCGGGCACTCGGGTCCGCCTTCCAGCGGGCCCGCGGAGTGACCGGCTGTGCGGCGGCCATGCGATGTACCGGCACGGCCCCTTCCGTGTGCAGGCGGCTCACCCGCCGTGGGGGTGCTGGTCTCAGGCGGTGGTGGGCGTCGGCATCCTGCTCCCGGCGGGTACCGCCGCCGCCAGCAGGGCCACCGTGCCGGCCAGGGCGAAGCACAGGCCCAGCGGGGCGTGGGTGACCAGGAGGCCCACCGTTGCCGCGCCCGCCGAGCCGCCGGCGTTGACGGCGGTGTTGACCCAGGCGCCGGCCTGGGTGCGGAAGCCGGGCGGGGCCGACTCGTCGGCGATCAGGTAGGCCGTGGTCAGCGCCGGAGCGACGAACAGCCCGGCGCAGGCGACGGCCACGGTCAGGGCGAGCAGGCCCGGCGCCAGGCCGGCCGCTGCCAGCGCGAGCCCCAGGCCGGCCGCGAGCAGCGGCAGGCGTACCCGGGCGTTCGTACGCCACTCGAAGGCGCCGTTGAGCAGACCGCCCAGCGCGCTGCCCGCCGAGAGCGCCGCGAGCACCCAGGCCACCACGTCGTCCCCGTGGTGCCGCTGCTCCGCGAAGGCGACGACGAGCAGGTCGACGGCTCCCAGCGACAGCCCGACTCCCCCGGCCACGACGACGGGCTGAAGGAGCGCGCGCCCGCCCCGCGGCCGCCGCGCGGACTTCACCGCGGGCGTGGGCCGGACGCCGCGGACGACCGGGGACGAGACGAAGGCGAGCGTGCCCGAGGCCACCAGTACGGCGCTCAGCGCGACCCCCGCGGCGGGCGGGGCGAACCTCAGCAGGCCTCCCACCACCAACGGCCCGGAGACGAAGAGCACCTCCTCGGCGACCCCGTCCAGGCCGTACGCGCGCTGCAACAGCGCCTTGTCCCGGACGACTTCGCCCCACACGGCACGCATCGTCGGACCGAGGGGCGGCGTGCAGGCACCGGCGGCGACGGCGGCGCCCGCCACCAGGGCCACCGGGGCGCCCGGACGCCAGCTGACCGCCGCGAGCACTGCGAGCAGCGACGCGTACGACATGGCCATGGGCCCCAGGGCGCGCCGGGGACCGTACCGGTCGACGAGCGCCGCCCGTGCCGGTGACAGCAGCACGCTCATGACGCCGAACAGGGCCATGACGGTGCCGGCCACGACGTACGAACCGGTCGCCCGGTTCACGGCCAGCATCATGGCGAGCGAGACCGTCCCGTACGACAGCCGTCCCAGCAGGGCGGCGCCGAAGGTCCGGCGGGCATGGGAAAGACGGAGAACCGCGGCATACGAGGGCCGCGAGGATGACGCAGACATGCGTGAAGTTCCTCAACGAGTGGCAACAGGGGACGCCTGAGTGCCGCGACGACAGCACCTGTCGACCGCGGCCCCGTACGGGCCCTACGCCAAAAGAAGGAACATGCCCGCCAACCTACCAGCCGGCCAACGGCACGACAGCGGAGAAATCGCCCCACCGAGGGCCCCACTCATGGGCAGTGGGCGCGACCCGGCACGGCAGGAGAGCCGCCCACGAGCGGAAGGGGCCGTGCCGGTACATCAGATGGCCGCCGCATAGCCGGTCACTCCGCGGGCCCGCTGGAAGGCGGACCCGAGTGCCCGAGAGCGGCGGCCGGATGTACCGGCACGGCCCCGACCCACTACCCGGGGTGGGCGACCCGCACCCCCGCCGGCAAGGCGACCCGCACCCCCGCCGGAGAGGCGCCCGCCCCGGCCCGCCACCGGGCTCAGGCGTTCGCGCCCCCGCCGGAGGTCACGCCGGCCACCAGTTCGTCCGCCGCCCGGTACGGGTCCAGCGTGCCCGCGACGATGCGTTCCGCCAGCGCGCTCAGCCGGCGGTCGCCGTGCAGGTCGCCGATGCGTTCGCGCAGCGCGGTGACGGCGATGGTCTCGACCTCGCGGGAGGCGCGGGACAGCCGGCGTTCGGCGAGGACGCCGCGTTCCTCCATCCACGCCCGGTGCTTCTCCAGCGCCTCCACGACCTCGTCGACGCCCTCGCCGCGCGCGGCGACGGTCTTGACGATCGGGGGCCGCCAGTCGCCGGGCCCGCGGGACTCGCCGAGGCCGAGCATGTGGTTCAGCTCTCGCGCGGTCGCGTCCGCTCCGTCGCGGTCGGCCTTGTTGACGACGTAGACGTCGCCGATCTCCAGGATTCCGGCCTTGGCCGCCTGGATGCCGTCGCCCATGCCGGGGGCGAGCAGGACCACCGACGTGTCGGCCTGGGAGGCGATCTCCACCTCTGACTGTCCGACGCCGACGGTCTCGACGAGGACCACGTCGCAGCCGGCCGCGTCGAGGACGCGGATGGCCTGCGGCGCGGCCCAGGCGAGCCCGCCCAGGTGCCCCCGCGTCGCCATCGAACGGATGTACACGCCCGGGTCGGAGGCGTGGTCGGACATCCGGACGCGGTCGCCGAGCAGAGCGCCCCCGGAGAACGGGGACGAGGGGTCGACGGCGAGGACGCCGACCCGCTTGCCCTGCCGGCGGTACGCGCTGACGAGCGCCGACGTGGACGTCGACTTGCCCACGCCGGGAGAGCCCGTCAGGCCCACCACGTACGCCCCGCCGGTCAGCGGGGCCAGCGCCTCCATCACCTCACGCAGCTGCGGGGAGGCCCCCTCCACCAGGGAGATCAGCCGGGCCACGGCTCGCGGCCGGCCTTCCCTGGCCTGGGCCACCAGTGAGGAGACGTCCTGCATCACAGCTCCGTTCCGAGTCGTTGTTCGTACCGGCGAAGAGGCCGGGTCAGGCCTTGGGCACGCGCACGATCAGCGCGTCGCCCTGGCCGCCGCCGCCGCACAGGGCGGCCGCGCCGACGCCGCCGCCGCGCCGCTTCAGTTCGAGGGCGAGGTGCAGGACGAGCCGGGCGCCGGACATGCCGATGGGGTGGCCGAGGGCGATCGCGCCGCCGTTGACGTTCACCTTGTCGGTGGAGACGCCGAGGTCCTTCATCGACTGGACGGCGACCGCGGCGAAGGCCTCGTTGATCTCGACGAGGTCGAGGTCCTCGACTCCGAGGCCCTCCTTCTTCAGCGCGTGCAGGATGGCGTTCGACGGCTGGGACTGGAGGGAGTTGTCGGGTCCCGCCACATTGCCGTGGGCGCCGATCTCGGCGATCCACTCCAGGCCGAGTTCCTCGGCCTTGGCCTTGCTCATCACGACGACGGCGGCCGCGCCGTCCGAGATCTGCGAGGAGGTGCCGGCCGTGATCGTGCCGTCCTTGGTGAACGCGGGCCGCAGCCTGCCGAGGGACTCGGCGGTCGTCTCGGCGCGGATGCCCTCGTCCTTGCTGAAGACGACGGGCTCGCCCTTGCGCTGCGGGATCTCCACGGGGGTGATCTCGGCCTCGAAGACGCCGTTCTTCTGGGCGGCGGCCGCGCGCTGGTGCGAGAGGGCGGCGATCTCGTCCTGCTCGGGGCGGGCGATGCCCAGCCGCGTGTTGTGCTTCTCCGTCGACTCGCCCATGGCGATGTTCTCGAAGGCGTCGGTCAGACCGTCGTGCGCCATCGCGTCGAGCATCTCGATCGCGCCGTACTTGAAGCCCTCGCGGGACTTCGGCAGCAGGTGCGGGGCGTTGGTCATGGACTCCTGGCCGCCGGCGACGACGACGTCGAACTCACCCGCACGGATGAGCTGGTCGGCGAGGGCGATCGCGTCGAGCCCGGAGAGGCACACCTTGTTGATCGTGAGCGCCGGGACGCTCATGGGGATGCCCGCCTTGACCGCGGCCTGCCGCGCCGGGATCTGCCCCGCCCCGGCCTGCAGGACCTGGCCCATGATCACGTACTGCACCTGGTCGCCGCCGATGCCCGCGCGGTCGAGGGCGGCCTTGATCGCGAAGCCGCCGAGGTCGGCTCCGGAGAAGGACTTCAGCGAGCCGAGCAACCGTCCCATCGGGGTGCGGGCACCCGCGACGATCACGGAGGTCGTGCTGTTCGTTCCAGACATGAGGTGCGATCCCCTTCCAGCTTGCACAGCTGAGGAGTGAACGAGTCGGGAGGTCTGAGAGATCCCCCGGATGAGGGTGTACTTGACTGTGGTGAACGAGGGTTTACTTGAATGTACTGAGCGGTACGCCACCCGTCACCCGGCGGCGAGTGTGATCGCGCGCACGTTGCGTAACCACCTCCGGTAGCGCTGGACTGATTCCATGCTGACGCGAATCGACCACATCGGGATCGCCTGCTTCGACCTCGACAGGACTGTCGAGTTCTACCGGGCGACATACGGCTTCGAGGTGTTCCACTCCGAGGTCAACGAGGAGCAGGGCGTCCGGGAGGCCATGCTCAAGATCAACGAGACGTCCGACGGCGGCGCCTCCTACCTCCAGCTGCTGGAGCCGACCCGCGAGGACTCCGCGGTGGGCAAGTGGCTGG
This sequence comes from Streptomyces sp. NPDC008313, assembly GCF_042956125.1. NCBI lineage: Bacteria > Bacillati > Actinomycetota > Actinomycetes > Kitasatosporales > Streptomycetaceae > Streptomyces > Streptomyces sp. NPDC008313. The sequence goes on along the minus strand of NZ_JBIBFR010000014.1, from coordinate 217,544 downwards.
CCAAGAACGGCGAGGGTGTCCACCACATCGCCTTCGGCACGGCGGACGTGGACACCGACGCCGCCGGCATCAAGGAGAAGGGGGTCCGGGTCCTGTACGAGGAGCCGCGCACGGGTTCGATGGGCTCGCGGATCACGTTCCTGCATCCGAAGGACTGTCACGGTGTTCTGACAGAACTGGTCACTTCGGCGGCCGTTGAGTCACCTGAGCACTGACTCCCGTATATCTGGGCCGGTAGGGTTGGGGGCGGCCGTCGCCTTGCCGGGGCGGCCGAGGTCTCGTCGGCGACGGGACCGAGGGCCGGGGTCCAGGTTTCGGGGGACGAGCGTCGGGGCAGCAGCCCATGCTCCGTCGTTGATCTGACACCATTCCCCGGGGGCCCCGTTCGGCGGATGGACGGAGCTCGTTTGGAGAGACTTGCGACCAGGGGACGGATGGGACCGCGCAGTGCGGGGCTACGAACGCCAGGAGCGAGAGCCGGCGGCTGACGTCGACCACCTCTCTCGGTTCGAGGCCGAGATGGAACGGCTGAAGACCGAGCGGGAGAAGGCCGTCCAGCACGCCGAGGACCTCGGCTATCAGGTCGAGGTGCTGCGCGCCAAGCTGCACGAGGCGCGGCGCAGTCTGGCGACCCGGCCTGCCTACGACGGGGCCGACATCGGCTACCAGGCCGAGCAGTTGCTCCGTAATGCCCAGATCCAGGCCGACCAGTTGCGGGCGGACGCCGAGCGGGAGCTGAGCCAGGCCCGGGCGCAGACGCAGCGCATCCTCCAGGAGCACGCCGAGCAGGCCGCCCGGCTCCAGTCGGAGCTGCACGCCGAGGCGGTGTCCCGGCGCCAGCAGCTCGACCAGGAGCTGGCCGAGCGCCGGCAGACCGTCGAGTCGCACGTCAACGAGAACGTGGCCTGGGCCGAGCAGCTGCGCGCGCGCACCGAGCAGCAGGCCCGCCGGCTGCTCGAGGAGTCGCGCGCCGAGGCCGACCAGGCGCTGGCCGCCGCCCGCGCGGAGGCCGAGCGGGTCACCGCCGAGGCCCGGCAGCGGCTGACGAACGAGGCGGAGTCGGCGCGCGCCGAGGCCGAGGCGCTGCTGCGCCGGGCCCGTACGGACGCCGAGCGGCTGCTGAACGCGGCGTCGACGCAGGCCCAGGAGGCCACCGAGCACGCCGAGCAGCTGCGCAGCTCGACGGCGACGGAGTCGGACAGCGCCCGCCGCCAGGCGACGGAGCTGAGCCGGGCCGCCGAGCAGCGGATGTCCGAGGCCGAGACGGCGCTGCGCGAGGCGCGGGCCGAGGCGGAGAAGGTCCTCACCGAGGCGAAGGAGGCCGCCGCCAAGGCGATCTCCGGCGCCGAGTCGGTCAACGAGCAGCGCACCCGTACGGCGAAGGAGCAGGTCGCCCGGCTGGTCGGTGAGGCCACGAAGGAGGCCGAGACCACCAAGGCGGACGCCGAGCAGGTCGTCGCGGACGCCCGCGCCGAGGCCGAGAAGATCATCGCGGAGGCGAGCGAGAAGGCCCGCAGCCTCACGGCGGAGGAGACGGCGTCCCAGCTGTCCAAGGCGGCCCGTACGGCCGAGGACGTGCTGAACAAGGCGTCGGAGGACGCCAAGGCGACGACCAGGGCGGCGTCCGAGGAGGCCGAGCGGATCCGTTCCGAGGCCGAGGCCGAGGCGGACCGGCTGCGGTCGCAGGCGCACGACATCGCCGAGGAGCTCAAGGGCGCGGCGAAGGACGACACCAAGGAGTACCGCGCCAAGACGGTCGAGCTGCAGGAGGAGGCGCGCAGACTGCGCGGCGAGGCCGAGCAGCTGCGGTCGGAGGCGGTCGCCGAGGGCGAGCGGATCCGCGGCGAGGCCCGGCGTGAGGCCGTCCAGCAGATCGAGGAGGCGGCGAAGACCGCCGAGGAGCTGCTGGCCAAGGCGAAGGCGGACGCGGACGAGCTGCGGACGGCGGCGACGGCGGAGAGCGAGCGCGTCCGTACGGAGGCCATCGAGCGCGCCACCACGCTGCGCCGCCAGGCCGAGGAGACCCTGCAGCGCACCCGTGACGAGGCGGAGCGCCACCGGGCGGAGGCCGTCGAGCAGTCCGAGGGCATCAAGGCGGAGGCCGAGCGGGCCGCCGAGGAGCTGCGTGAGGAGGCCGAGCGGGCGATCGCGGCCCGGCGGACGGAGGCGGCCGACGAGCTGACCCGGCTGCACACGGAGGCCGAGGAGCGGCTGGCGTCGGCCGAGCAGGGGCTGACGGACGCCCGCGCGGAGGCCGAGCGGATCCGCCGTGAGGCCGCCGAGGAGACGGAGCGGCTGCGGTCGGAGGCCGCCGAGCGCATCCGGACGCTGACGGCGCAGGCCGAGACGGAGGCGGACCGGCTGCGCACGGAGGCCGCGGCGGACGCCTCGGCGTCGCGCGCCGAGGGCGAGAACATCGCCGTACGGCTGCGTTCGGAGGCGGCGGCGGAGGCCGAGCGGCTGAAGTCGGAGGCCCAGGACTCGGCGGACCGGGTACGGGCGGAGGCGCAGGCGGCCGCCGAGCGGCTGGCGACGGAGGGCGCGGAGGCGCTGGCGGCGGCCCAGGAGGAGGCCGCGCGGCGCCGCCGGGAGGCGGAGGAGCTGCTCGGTTCGGCGCGCGAGGAGGCCGGCCAGGAGCGCGAGCGGGCCCGCGAGCAGAGCGAGGAGCTGCTGGCGTCGGCGCGCAAGCGGGTCGAGGAGGCGCAGGCCGAGGCGGTCCGGCTGGTCGAGGAGGCCGACCGGCGCGCCACGGAGATGGTGTCCGCCGCCGAGCAGACCGCGCAGCAGGTCCGTGACGCGGTCGCGGGGCTGCACGAGCAGGCGCAGGAGGAGATCACCGGGCTGCGTTCGGCCGCCGAGCACGCGGCGGAGCGGACGCGGACCGAGGCGCAGGAGGAGGCCGACCGGGTCCGCGCGGACGCGTACGCGGAGCGGGAGCGGGCCGCGGAGGACGCGAACCGGCTGCGGCGTGAGGCGGCGGAGGAGTCGGAGGCCGCCAAGACGCTGGCGGAGCGGACGGTCTCGGAGGCGATCACCGAGTCGGACCGGCTGCGGGCGGACGCGGCGGAGCAGGCGCAGCGCGCCCGTACGGACGCGTCGGACACGATCGCGAACGCCGAGCAGGACGCCTCGCGGACGCGGGCGGACGCCCGGGAGGACGCGAACCGGATCCGTTCGGACGCGGCGACGCAGGCGGACACGCTGATCACGGAGGCGGCGTCCGAGGCGGAGCGGCTGACGACCGAGACGGCCGCGGAGGCCGAGCGGCTGCGGGCCGAGTCGGTCGCGAAGGCGGAGAAGCTGATCGCGGACGCCACCGGGGACGCCGAGCGGCTGCGGGCGGAGGCCGCCGACACGGTCGGTTCGGCGCAGCAGCACGCCGAGCGGACCCGCGGCGAGGCCGCGCGTGTCAAGGCGGAGGCGGCGGCCGAGGCCGAGCGGGTCGTCACGCGGGCGCGCGAGGAGGCGGAGCGGACGCTGGACGAGGCGCGGCGCGAAGCCAACAAGCGGCGGTCGGAGGCGGCCGAGCAGGTCGACACGCTCATCAACGAGTCGTCGGCGGAGGCCGAGAAGCTGACGGCCGAGGCGCGCGAGGCGGCGCAGAAGACGACCGCGGACGCGGAGACGCAGGCGGACACGATGGTCGGCGCGGCGCGCAACGAGGCCGAGCGGCTGGTGTCGGAGGCGACGGTCGAGGGCAACACGCTGGTGGAGCGGGCGCGTACGGACGCGGACGAGCTGCTGGTCGGCGCGCGGCGGGACGCCACCGCGATCCGGGAGCGCGCGGAGGAGCTGCGCGACCGGATCACGACCGAGATCGAGGAGCTGCACGAGCGGGCGCGCCGGGAGTCGGCGGAGACGATGAAGTCGGCCGGTGAGCGCTGCGACGCGCTGGTGAAGGCGGCCGAGGATCAGCTGGCCGAGGCGGAGGCCAAGGCGAAGGACGTGGTCTCCGAGGCGAACTCGGAGGCGAGCAAGGTGCGGATCGCCGCCGTGAAGAAGGCGGAGGGGCTGCTCAAGGAGGCCGAGCAGAAGAAGAGCTCGCTCGTCGCCGAGGCGGAGAAGATCAAGGCCGACGCGGAGCAGGAGGCGCGGCGTACGGTCGAGGAGGGCAAGCGCGAGCTCGAGGTGCTGGTCCGCCGGCGTGAGGACATCAACACGGAGATCTCCCGTGTCCAGGACGTCCTGGAGGCGTTGGAGTCCTTTGAGGCCCCGTCCGGTGGAAAGGACGGCGGCGTCAAGGCGGGTGCGGCGGCCGGGGCGACTCGTTCGGGTGGCAAGACGTCAGAAGGCTAGCCAAAGCGGTTGATTCCGTGCTCGGTGAGGACGGCGGAGACGGGCTCTGGCAAGCGTTCCGGCCGTCGGCCACCCAAAAGAGGTGTCATTCTCCAGATCAAACACGTATCCGCTCGATGACACACCGCTTTGGCGCCTAGGATTCCCTCTATCACCTCACCCGGTCTCATTCGACAGGAACCCCATGAGCGACACTTCCCCCTACGGCTTCGAGCTTGTGCGGCGTGGGTACGACCGCGCTCAGGTGGACGAACGCATCTCGAAGCTCGTCTCCGACCGTGACAGCGCTCTGGCCCGTATCACCGCTCTCGAGAAGCGCATCGAGGAGCTCCACCTCGAGACGCAGAACGCCCAGGCACAGGTCAGCGACGCGGAGCCGTCGTACGCGGGTCTCGGCGCGCGCGTCGAGAAGATCCTCCGCCTCGCCGAGGAGGAGGCGAAGGACCTGCGCGAGGAGGCCCGTCGCGCGGCCGAGCAGCACCGTGACCTCGCCGAGTCGGCGGCCCAGCAGGTGCGCAACGACGCGGAGTCGTTCGCCTCGGAGCGCAAGGCGAAGGCCGAGGACGAGGGCGTCCGGATCGTCGAGAAGGCCAAGAGCGACGCGTCCCAGCTGCGCTCCGAGGCGCAGAAGGACGCGCAGTCCAAGCGTGAGGAGGCGGACGCCCTCTTCGAGGAGACCCGCGCGAAGGCCGCGCAGGCCGCCGCCGACTTCGAGACGAACCTCGCCAAGCGCCGGGAGCAGTCCGAGCGCGACCTGGCGTCGCGTCAGGCGAAGGCCGAGAAGCGGCTGGCGGAGATCGAGCACCGGGCGGAGCAGCTCCGTCTGGAGGCCGAGAAGCTCCGTACGGACGCCGAGCGCCGCGCCCGCCAGACGGTGGAGACGGCTCAGCGCCAGGCCGAGGACATCGTGGCCGACGCGAACGCCAAGGCGGACCGCATCCGTTCGGAGTCCGAGCGGGAGCTCGCCGCGCTGACGAACCGCCGCGACTCGATCAACGCGCAGCTCACGAACGTCCGCGAGATGCTCGCGACGCTCACGGGCGCCGCGGTGGCCGCGGCCGGCACGCCGGCCGAGGACGAGCCGGTCTCGCGGGGCGTTCCGGCGCAGCAGTCCCGCTGAGGCGGGTCTCCGGCCGGCGGATGACGCCGGCCGGGGCCGGGCTCCTCGTGCGCGAGCCCCCTGTCACTCCGGTGGCAGGGGGCTTTGTCCCGTTCTAGCGTGACCGCATGATCGAGCTCGAGGGGCTGACGAAGCGGTACGGGGACACTGTGGCGGTCAACAACCTGACCTTCGCCGTCAGACCCGGCATCGTGACCGGCTTCCTGGGGCCGAACGGGGCGGGCAAGTCCACGACGATGCGGATGATGCTGGGCCTGGACCGGCCGACCTCGGGTGACGTCCGCATCGACGGGCAGCGCTACGACGCCCTCAAGGACCCGCTGCGGTTCATCGGCGCCCTGCTGGACGCGAAGGCCATGCACGGCGGGCGCAGCGCCTTCAACCATCTGCTGTGCCTCGCGCAGAGCAACGGCATCCCGCGGGCCCGGGTGCACGAGGTGCTGGACACGGTGGGACTGACGGCGGTCGCCCGCAAGAAGGCGAAGGGCTTCTCGCTCGGCATGGGGCAGCGGCTCGGGATCGCGGGCGCGCTGCTCGGCGACCCGCGGATCCTGATGTTCGACGAGCCGGTGAACGGTCTCGACCCCGAGGGCATCCACTGGATCCGCAATCTGATGAAGTCGCTGGCCGCCCAGGGCCGGACGGTCTTCGTGTCGAGCCATCTGATGAGCGAGATGGCGCTGACCGCCGATCATCTCGTCGTCATCGGCCAGGGGCGGCTGCTCGCCGACACCTCCATGGCCGACTTCATCGACAAGAACTCCCGCTCGTTCGTGCGGATGCGCTCCCCGCAGCGGGAGCGGCTCCTCGACGTGCTGCGCGGCGCGGGGGTCACCGCCGTGGAGACGGGCGGCGGGGTGCTGGAGGTGGACGGCGGCTCCCCGGAGCGCCTCGGCGAGCTCGCCGCACGGCACGGGATCGTGCTGCACGAGCTGAGTCCGCAGCAGGCCTCCCTGGAGGAGGCGTTCATGCGGCTGACCGCGGGGTCGGTGGAGTACCACGCGCACTCCGACGCCCCGTACGACGTCCCGGGGGCGGGGGCTCCGGGCGCGGCGGTCCCGGGCGCGGGGACCGCGGGCGCGGGGACCACGGGGCCGGGAGCCCCGCCGGACCCGGCGGGAGGGGGCGCCCCGCCGCCCCGGCGGCAGTGGGGCAGCGACTGGAAGAAGGGCTGAACATGGCGGCGACCCAGGTCATCACGTCCGAATGGACCAAGATCCGGTCGGTGGCGTCCACGGTGTGGACGCTCTCGCTCGCGGCCGTGGTCACGGTCGCGCTCGGCATCCTGATCTCGGTGCTGTCGAAGAACGAGTTCGACAACATGAGCGCCCGCGACCGGGCGTCCTTCGACCCGACGTTCATCAGCTTCGCCGGGATGAGCCTGGGCCAGCTGGCGATGATCGTGTTCGGGGTGCTGGTCGTCTCGAACGAGTACAGCACCGGGATGATCCGCACCTCGCTCGCCGCCGTACCGCAGCGCGGCACGTTCCTGTTCAGCAAGATCGCGGTGGCGACCCTGCTCGCCTTCCTGGTCGGCATCGTGACGAGCTTCGTCACCTTCTTCCTCGGGCAGGCCATGCTCGGCAGCCACAAGGCGTCGATCGGCGACCCCGGCGTGCTGCGCGCGGTCATCGGCGGCGGGCTCTACATGACCCTCATCGCCGTCTTCTCGATGGGGGTCGCCGCGATGCTGCGCAGTCCGATGCTGTCGCTGGGCATCCTGATGCCGTTCTTCTTCCTGATCTCCAACATCCTCGGTAACGTCTCGGCCACGAAAAAGGTCGGCCAGTACCTGCCCGACCAGGCGGGGAGCAGGATCATGCAGGTGGTGACGCCGTTCGACGACGACACCCCGTACGGCCCCTGGGGCGGGCTCGGCATCATGGCCCTGTGGGTGATCGCGGCACTGATCGGTGGTTATGCGGTACTTCGGAAGCGGGACGCGTGAGGGCCCGGGGCACCCCCGCGACCTGCGTCCTTTTACTTTCTCTTGAGTGGAACCGTCAGCGCCCCGTTATCCTCCTAACCCTTACGGGGGCGTGCGCCCCGACGTCCTGAACCTTTCGATGGGTGCGGAGCATGATCGAGGCAGTCGGCCTGACGAAGCGCTACGGCGACAAGACGGCCGTGTACAACCTTTCCTTCCAGGTGCGGCCCGGAGCCGTCACCGGATTCCTCGGGCCCAACGGCTCGGGCAAGTCGACGACCATGCGGATGATCCTCGGTCTGGACAACCCGACGTCGGGCCAGGTCACGATCGGCGGCCACCCCTACCGCAGGCTGCCCAACGCGCCCCGCCAGGTCGGCGCGCTCCTCGACGCCAAGGCCGTCCACGGCGGCCGGCACGCCCGCAACCACCTGCTCTGCCTCGCACAGCTCTCCGGCATCCCGGCCCGCCGGGTGGACGAGGTCCTCGGCGTCGTCGGCCTGCAGGACGTGGCGAGGAAGCGGTCCAAGGGCTTCTCGCTCGGCATGGGGCAGCGGCTCGGCATCGCCGCGGCGCTCCTCGGCGACCCGCAGGTACTGCTCTTCGACGAGCCGGTCAACGGCCTCGACCCCGAGGGCATCCTCTGGGTGCGCAACCTCATGAAGTCGCTGGCGGCGGAGGGCCGTACGGTCTTCGTGTCGAGCCACCTGATGAGCGAGATGGCGCTGACCGCCGACCACCTCATCGTGATCGGCCGCGGGCAGCTGCTCGCCGACATGAACATCAAGGACTTCATCTCGCACAACTCGGCGGACTTCGCCCGGGTGCGGACGCCCGACTCGGAGCCGCAGCACCGCGAGAAGCTGACGGCCACGCTGACCGAGGCGGGCGGCCAGGTGCTGCCCGAGCAGGACGGCGCGCTGCGGGTGACCGGTCTGCCGCTGCCCCGCATCAGCGACCTGGCGCACTCGGCCGACGTCCGGCTGTGGGAGCTGTCGCCGCATCAGGCCTCGCTGGAGGAGGCGTACATGCGGATGACGCAGGGCGTCGTCGACTACCGCTCGACGATCGACCAGAAGGAGGGGCTCATGCAGCTCCCCGCGCCGGGCGTCCAGCAGCCGGTGCCGGTGCCCGGTCAGGGGCAGGCCGGCTGGTACGCCCCGCCGCCGCCCCAGCAGGGCGGTCAGCCGTTCGCCATGCCGCAGGGACAGCCCCCCGCGGGCCCGTACGGGGCCCCGCCGGCGTCCGGCGCACCGGGCGCCGGTCAGCCCAACCCGTACGCCCAGAACGCGCCCCAGGCGCCCGCGCACACGCCCGCGCAACCGGCCGCCCCCGCGGCGCCGGCGCAGCCGCCCTCGCCGGTCGCGTCCACGCCCGCCGCTCCCGCCCCCGACCTGACCAAGCGCGACAACGAGGACCCCCGATGAGCACGCCGCAGCCCCAGATGCCGCAGCAGGCCGCTCCTGCCCCCAACTGGCAGGCGGCGCCCGGCGCTTCGTACACCTCGCCGATCCCGATCACGCGCACCCACCTCGGTCACGCGCTCACCTCCGAGTGGACGAAGATCAAGTCGGTGCGCTCCACGATGTGGACGCTGGGCACGTTCCTGCTCCTCGTCGTCGGCATCGGCTTCCTGGTCGCCACCCAGACCGACGACATCGACTACGTCGACGTCCCGTACACGATCCCGGCGTTCTTCGGCCTGATCCTCGGCCAGATCTGCCTGATCACCCTGGGCGTCCTGGTGGTCTCGTCCGAGTACGGCACCGGCATGATCCGTACGACGTTCACGGCGTCGCCGCAGCGGTACCGGGTGCTCGCCGCGAAGCTGCTGATCTTCTTCGCGGTCGCCTTCGTCGTCTCCGCCTTCGCCATCGGCCTGGTCGGCCTGATGGCGTCCGGGATGCACAGCGGCGCCTCGGAGGTCTCGTGGGGCGGCACGGTCCTCAAGGGCTCGCTGTACGTGTCGCTGCTCGGCGTGCTGGCGCTCGCGGTCGGCTCGATGCTGCGGCACTCGGCTGGCGCGATCACCACGATGCTGGGCGTCGTGCTGGTCCCCGCGATCCTGCCCGCGTTCCTGATGATGTCCGAGAGCATGCGCACCCTCGGCGAGAAGATGATGGACTACAACGCCCCCAACGCCCTCGCCAAGATCTTCGAGCTGGACAGCGAGGGCGCGGGCGGCGGCTCCCAGCTGGGCCTGCTCGCCGGGGTGACCGGCGTGGCCATCGCCGGGGCCTTCGCGCTGCTGGAGCGCCGCGACGTCTGAGCCCGATCCGAGGCCGCCAGGTCCTGTCCGGACCTAGAACCTCGGCGCGTTACGGGACCGCTGCACCCGCGAGGTGCGGCGGTCCTTCGCGTTCCAGCACGCCTTGTGCCAGTGGCGCCGCTCGTCGACGCCGGAGTGCTCCGGCCACGCCACCACGTGCGGCACACCGGAGGGGATCATCTGGTCGCAGCCCGGGCAGCGGTACGCCTTGCCCTGCGCGCTCGCGCCCGCCACGTGGCGCACGCTCCACTCCTCGCCCCGCCAGCTCTCCGTGGACTGCCAGCCGCCGTAACGGCCGGGCGGGTCCTCGTCCGCGCTGCGGGCCGGACCGGCGTCCTTGGGACGGTTGCGACGCGGGGACACGGGACACCTCACCGAGCTGTCAGGGAGCAATGGTGGCGTCCAGCCTACGCGGCGCGCACAGGGGTACGCGTACGTCACCAACCCCCACAGACCGCCCCCCGTCCGGCGCATTCTGCAGACAATCGGCAAATTCCCCCGTTCACCCGTGACTTCGGCACGTGTCGGGGGGTTATGCCGGACGGGGGGAGCTCCGCGTCGGTACCAAGGAGGCAGGAGCGCGATGCGCGTAGGAAGTTTTTTACTGGCGGCCCAGTTCCCCGGACAGGGCCAGGGGGAGGCGCTGCACCGTGCGGTGCGGTCGGCCGAGGTGGCGGAGGAGGCGGGGCTCGACTCCGTATGGCTGGCCGAGCACCACTTCGTACCGTACGGAACGTGCCCCTCGGCCGTCACGCTGGCCGCGCTGCTCCTCGGCCGCACCCGGCGGATCCGGGTCGGCACGGCGGTGAGCGTACTGCCCACGGCACACCCGGTCGCCCTCGGCGAACAGGCCGCGCTGCTGCACGTCACGTCCGGCGGGCGGTTCTCGCTGGGCGTGGGGCGCGGCGGGCCGTGGGTCGACCTGGAGGTCTTCGGCGCGGGCCTGGAGGCGTACGAGACGGGTTTCCCGGAATCACTCGATCTGCTGGTCCGCTGGCTGCGGGAGCCGTCCGTCGCGGGCACCGGGGACCGGTTCCGCTTCCGTGAAGTCCCCGTCGTGCCACGGCCGTCGGAGGCGCTGACGGCGCCGGGCGGGTCCTGGGGGTCTCCGCTGTCCGGTCCCGGCCCGGAGGCGCACGGCGCGGACGGGGACGCGGCGGGGCCGGAGGTCGTCGTCGCCTGCACCTCGCCGGCGAGCGTGCGGCTCGCGGCCGAGCGGGGGCTGCCGATGCTGCTGGGCATGCACGTGGGTGACGAGGAGAAGGCCGAAATGGTCGCGCTGTGGCGGCGGTGCGCCCGCGCGGCGGGGCGGCCGTCCGGAGAGATCCTCGGCGCGGCACACGTCTCGGCGGGGGTCTGCCAGATCGCGGACCGCCACACCGACGCGGCCGAGACCCTGCTCAAGGCGATGCCCGGCTGGCTGAAGCAGGGGCTGGACGCGCATGTGACGGTCGACGGCCGGGCCCGGGGGATGCGGGACCCGCTCGCGTACACCGAACTGCTCTGCGGGCTGCACCCGGTGGGGACGCCCCGGCTGTGCGCGGACCGGCTCGCGGCGACGTCGGAGCGGACCGGGATCTCGCGGTTCGCGCTGCTGGTCGAGGGCTCGGGCGATCTCGCGGCCACCGAGGAGAACGTACGACGGCTCGGTGCGGAGGTGCTCCCCCGGCTCCGCTGAGCGGCGGGCGCGGCAGGCGGCCGGGCCGGGGTGCCCGGCGCCGCCGAACGCGCGCGCCCGGCGGAGAGCTTGCCGCCCCGGTACCGATGCACCTCCCGCGTACGGAGCGGCAAGTCAAGTGGCGTCACCGCCTCAGCAGTCCCTGAACTCCGGCGACTGGTTGAGGAGCTGGTTACGCACCGAGGTGAAGCGTGCCAGCGTGTCGTCCACCGAGGCGTCCAGCGGGAACACCGCCACCCGGTGGCAGTTCTGGAACGCCAGGCGTACGCCGAAGTGCCGCTGCAGCGCGCCGCGTATCGCGTCACTCGCGAGCGCACGCAGCAGCTGGCCACGTGCCTGCTCGTCCGGCGGGGGCGTCTGGTTGTCGGCGAACGGGCCGCCGTCGACCTTCAGCTGGGCCACCAGGGAGCTGATCATCTCCCATGCGTAGGGCAGGGAGGTCCGGACGCAGTCGACGAAGTCAGCTTCGTCGACCTCGCCTCGCTCGGCCTGTTCGAGTAGGGCCGGTGAGACGTCGAGCGACATGGGTTCTCCTCTCGCACCCCCGGTGGAGCGGGGGTTGACGGACAGCAAGGGAGCCCGCGCATGTGAACACGCAGCGTGCACGTATCGCGACCTCCCGTTTATAAGGTAAGCACCGCGAGGGGGCCGCACCAGGAGAATGCACACACAGCGGGCCCTGGTTGTGCTCACAATCGGCCAACCCTCGAACAGGTGTCTTTGGGGAGCAAAGGGGCGCCCCGTTGGACTCGGCGGTCCTCTGTGACACCCGGGGTACGGGGTGACGAAAGCGGTGAACGGGATATTCCGCGCGGACTCCACGCCGGTCGGGGCGGGTGCGCGAACGGGCGAATCGCGTGCGGCGCTTTCGGTCGAGTAGCGTTGCCGACCATGCGTCTCGTCATCGCCCGCTGTTCCGTGGACTACGCGGGCCGGCTCACCGCCCATCTCCCGTCGGCCCCCCGCCTCATCCTCGTGAAGGCGGACGGCAGCGTCTCCATCCACGCGGACGACCGGGCCTACAAGCCCCTCAACTGGATGTCGCCGCCCTGCACGCTGAAGGAGGGTTCGGGCGACGAGAAGGACGTCTGGACCGTCGTCAACAAAGCGGGCGAGAAGCTCATCATCACGATGGAGGAGATCCTCCACGACACCTCGCACGAACTCGGCGTCGATCCCGGTCTGATCAAAGACGGCGTGGAAGCGCACCTACAGGAACTGCTCGCGGACCGCATCGAGACCCTCGGCGAGGGCTACTCGCTGATCCGCCGCGAGTACATGACGGCCATCGGCCCCGTCGACATCCTCTGCCGTGACGGAGAGGGGCGGACCGTCGCCGTCGAGATCAAGCGGCGGGGCGAGATCGACGGTGTGGAACAGCTCACCCGCTATCTGGAACTCCTCAACCGCGACCCGCACCTCGCCCCGGTACGCGGCGTCTTCGCCGCCCAGGAGATCAAGCCGCAGGCCAGGGTGCTGGCCACGGACCGCGGGATCGGCTGCGCGGTCCTCGACTACGACGCGCTGCGCGGCATCGAGGACGACAAGCTGCGGCTCTTCTGACGCGGCGTACGCGCCCGCGAGCGCGCGTCCACACGAGGGGCCCGGGTCCGCGGTACGGACCCGGGCCCCTCGTGTGCTCAGATCACCGGCGGCGCGTCCGGAGTACCCGGGGCGCTCATGGAGCTGGTGGTGCTCGCCCTGCCCGACGCGGGGCCGCTGGCGGAGTCGGAGGTGGTCGGGTCCGTCGTGGCGGACGTGCTGCCGGACGGTGTCGGACCGCTGGTCGACGGCTTCGGCGACGAGGAGGTCGGCTTCGGGGACGTCGGGGGCTTGTGCGACGTCGACGGCTTCGGTGTCGAGTGAGACGGCTTCTTCGAGTCGCTCGGTTTCGTCGAGCCGCTCGGGTCGTCCGACGCCTTCCCGCTCTCGGTGGGTGTCGGGGCTCCCGAGGTACCGGTGGCCGTCGGCCTGCCCGACGTCTTCGCGTCGTCGTCCTCGCGCGCCGGGTCCGCGTCGAGGCTGTCGTCGTCCGCGTCCTGGCTGGTGGACGGGTTGACGCCGACCTGCTCGGACGGGTTCTCGTTGTGGTCGGAGGTCGCGCCGAGCGTCACCACGGTGCCGAGCACGGCGGCGAGGAGCGCGCCCGCGCCGGCCGCCACCAGGTTGCGCCGGGTGCCGTTCACCAGGCGCTTCATCCCGGACGCGGCCCCGCCGCGTCCCGCGGGCGCGGGAGCCGGGGCGGCCTGGTGGGTGACGAGCGTCGCGGCCTCGGCGGGCGCCGGGGGCAGCGCGAACGCGGCCGGGACGCCGCCGGGTGGCGACGCCGGCTCCTCGTACCGCGCGTCGGCCGCCTCCTCGCCGGTCCGGCCGCCGGGCACGGCGGCACCGGTGCGGTCGGCGACCAGGGCGAGGGCACGCCGGCCGGCGACGGTGCCCCGCTTGTCGGCGAGGGCGCCGCGCAGCCCGATGGAGGCCTCCAGCTCGGCGCGGGCCCGGTCGGGCCGGTCGCCGCAGAGCGCGAGGACGCCCAACTCGTGGTGGAAATAGGCCTGTTCGGACACCTCGCCGGAGAGCCGGGAGGCCTCCGCACCGAAGCGCAGCGCGCGTTCCCAGGCGCTCCAGTGCAGGCCCGCCGCGAAGGCGGGCGCGGCCGTGCGGGCCAGCTGGACGGCGATGCTCTCGTCGTCGTCGAGAGGGGCGGTGGTGAGGGGCACCAGGACGGAGAGGGCGGCGAGCAGGGCGTCGGCCTCGGCGCAGGCCCGCTCGGGGGTGACGGAGGGGTGCCCGGCCCACCAGGCGTAGTGCCGGGCGGCGGCGAGCGCCTGGTCCTCGGCGTCGGAGGCGTATCCGGCGGCCTCCAGCTGGGCCTGGACCCCGGCCGCGAGGCGGTAGCGGGGGCCGACCGGCGAGAGCAGGGCGCAGCCCGCGAGTTCGGCGAGCGCGGCGTCGGCGTGGGTGTCGCCGACGAGGGCGGGCAGGTGGGCCTGGTGCGGCACCTCGCCGCCGAGGGCGACGGCGAAGCGCAGGGTGGCCCGGGCGGACTCGCTGAGCCGGGAGGCCAGCAGGGAGGCGGGGGCGGCGCCCTCGGCGAGCGACGGCAGCGGTACGGCGTCGTCCGCCTCCGCCTCGACGGGCGCGTCGGCGGGCTCGTCGTCCCCGTAGCCGAAGTCGTCGAAGACGTCCGGGCCCGCGTTCAGCCGGTCGCGCTGGAGCAGCAGGGCGCCGGCCTGGACGAAGCGCAGGGGCAGGCCCTCGGACTCGAACCAGAGGTCGCCCGCCCAGTTCGACTCCTCCTCGGTGAGAGCGCGTCCGACGGACCGCTCCAGGAGTTCGAGGCCGCCGGCGCGGTCGAGGCCGCCGAGGTGGACCTCCTCGACGAGGGACTCGGCGGACGGCGGGGGGACGTCGGGGGTGGCGGCGACGAGGAAGGCGCACTCAGGGGTGGCGTCGAGGAGTTCGTCGAGCGCGGAGCCGCCGAACTCGAGGTCGTCGAGGACGACGACGGCGCCGATCTCACCGACGAGGGCGCGCAGCTCCTCGGGGCCGGGCCGGTGCCGGGGGGCGTCGTAGACGGAGTGGAGGAGGTCGAGGAAGAGGTCGCCGGCGCTGCGGCGGTGGCCGGAGAGGCGGACGACGCCGTCGGGCGCGAGGTCGGCGCAGTCGTCGGCGACGGCGTCGAGGAGGCTGGTGCGGCCGGAGCCGGCGGCGCCGGTGAGGCGCACCGAACGGCCGCGCGCGAGGAGGCGTACGAGCCGCTCGCGCTCGTCCTGGCGCTCCAAAAGCGGCAGCCGGGGCTGGGGCGGGCCCGGGGGGACGGGCGGCTGGGCGGCGCGCGTGCGCTCGGCGCGTTCGGCGGCGTCGAGCTTGACGGGGCGCGGGGGCCGCTCGCCGGGCGGGCAGGCCTCGATCTCGCTGCCGTCGACAGGGTTCACGGTCAGCAGGTAGTCGCCGGACACCAGTCGGACGGTGCGGGCGGGGACCGGCGCGTGCGGGGTGAAGTCGGTGGTGAGCGCGTCCCGCGGCGGGCGCGGGCGAGGCGCCCGGCCGTCGTCATGGCCGTACTCCTCGGGTCCCCGGTTGTTCGGGTCCATGTTCCAAGCCCCCCAAAAGCGTCGTGTGCCGAGCCCCTCCCGGCCTTGCCGCACACCGCGCTGTCGCTTCTGGTCCGGTGCCCGCTTCGAGGGTGACAGGCAGCGGGCAGCCGAACCCTAAACCTTCGCACAGTATTCAGGAACAGCCGGGGTACCGCGCGGTCCGAGACGTCACGGGTTCGTGAGGATTGCGTGCGGCGCGCCATTCACCCCGGTGAAGGGCGGCTTCGCAGCCGTCTTCACACCCTGGGCAGGGAGTCGACTCCGATACCGCCCTCGATCGCCAGGATCCGGTGCAGCCGGGTGGCCACCAGCAGGCGCTGCATCTGCGGCGGGACGCCGCGCAGCACAAGCCGACGGCCGCACCGCCCCGCCCGCCGGTGGGCTCCCATGATGACGCCGAGTCCGGTGGCGTCCCAGGAGTCCAGGTCGGACAGGTCCAGCACCAGGTCGCCGACTCCGTCGTCGACGGCCGAGTGCAGGACCGTACGGGCGTCCGCCGCGCTGCGCACGTCGAGGCGGCCCCCGACGACCAGCCCGGCGTGGTCGCCCCTGATGTACATATGCGCTCCCCGAGAGTGCGTCTTTACTCCGCGTCTTGCTCCGCGTCTGTCTTTGTGCAACCTCTGACTGCTTCTGGGGCAGAGAGGTTGCCGTCCGTGAGCGAACCGATACCGAATTCACCCTGTCGGGTGAAGGCCGTGAGGCCCGTGCGGACGTCAGTGCTTGTAGAAGCCCTGCCCGCTCTTGCGGCCGATGTCACCGGCGTCAACCATCCGGCGCATCAGCTCGGGCGGCGCGAACTTCTCGTCCTGGGTCTCGGTGTAGATGTTGCCGGTGGCGTGCAGCAGGATGTCGACGCCCGTCAGGTCGGCCGTGGCGAGGGGGCCCATGGCGTGTCCGAAGCCCAGCTTGCAGGCGAGGTCGATGTCCTCGGCGCTGGCCACGCCGGACTCGTACAGCTTGGTCGCCTCGACGACGAGCGCCGAGATGAGCCGGGTCGTGACGAAGCCGGCGACGTCGCGGTTGACGACGATGCAGGTCTTGCCGACGGACTCGGCGAACTCCCGCGCGGTGGCGAGCGCTTCGTCGCTCGTCTTGTAGCCGCGCACCAGCTCGCACAGCTGCATCATCGGGACCGGCGAGAAGAAGTGGACACCGACGACCCGCTCCGGGCGTGCGGTGGCCGCCGCGATCTTGGTGATCGGGATGGCCGAGGTGTTCGAGGCGAGTACGGTGTCGTCGCGGACGATCTTGTCGAGGGCCCGGAAGATCTCGTGCTTGACCTCGAGCTTCTCGAAGACGGCCTCGACGACGATGTCGGCGTCCGCGGCGGCGTCCAGATCGGTGGTCGCGGTGATGCGGGCGAGCGCGGCCTCGGCGTCCTCGGCGGCGAGCTTGCCCTTGCCGACGAACTTGTCGTACGACGCCTTGATGCCGTCGGTGCCACGGGTGAGCGCCTCGTCGGTGACATCGCGCAGCACGACGTCCCAGCCCGCCTGCGCGGACACCTGGGCGATGCCGGACCCCATGAGTCCCGCTCCGATGACGGCAAGCTTCCGTGCCACTCCGACTCCCCTCACACACTGTTCAGTACGTCTCTCCGGCGGACGATAGCGCTCGTGAGGGCTCGTGTGACCGCTAAGTAACGCGCGTCACGTCTCATCTGGCGGACATCACACCGGCACGGCTCATTCCACGGCCCGTACGGCGTAGTTGGGGGCCTTCCGGCGGTCCCGGGCCGTGACGGCGGGCACACGCGGCCCCCGGAGGACCCCCGCCTGAATAGGGTGGCCGCATGGTCAATCTGACGCGTATCTACACCCGTACCGGCGACCAGGGCACCACCGCCCTCGGTGACATGAGCCGGGTCCCCAAGACCGATCCCCGGATCTCGGCGTACGCCGACAGCAACGAGGCGAACGCGGTGATCGGCACGGCGATCGCGCTCGGCGGGCTCGACGAGGAGGTCGTCGCGGTCCTCACCCGCGTCCAGAACGATCTGTTCGACGTGGGCGCGGACCTGTCGACGCCGGTCGCCGAGAACCCGGAGTACCCGCCGCTGCGGGTCGAGCAGTTCTACGTGGACAAGCTGGAGGCGGACTGCGACCGCTTCAACGAGCGGCTGGAGAAGCTCCGCTCCTTCATCCTTCCCGGCGGCACCCCGGGCGCGGCCCTGCTGCACCAGGCGTGCACGGTGGTCCGGCGCGCCGAGCGCTCGACGTGGGCGGCGCTCGAGGTGCACGGTCCCGTCATGAACCCGCTCACCGCGACCTATCTGAACCGCCTCTCCGACCTCCTCTTCATCCTGGCGCGGACGGCCAACAAGGACGTGGGCGACGTGCTGTGGGTGCCGGGCGGCGAGCGCTGACCCAGGGCCGCCCGGCCCGGCGGAGGCGGCGGGGAAGACGCACGTCAGCCGTCCGCCGGGGCGGACCGGTCCGCGCGGCGGGACACAAGGGGCGGCGGTGGCGGAGGAGTTGGGGATCCGGCCGACGCGGTAGCGGGTTCGGGAAGAGTGCGTGCGCAACTGGTCCAGACCTATTGACCTCTGGTCCAGACCTTTCTATTCTCGCGGCACTGCGCTTGGTCATGCTCCCGACACACGAGGAGGCGCTCGATGCGCTTCAGGCCCAGATCCGCAGCCGGCTCCGGACGCAGAGTCGTCGCCGGTCTCACCACGATGCTCCTCCCGCTCGCCGCTCTCGTCGGCCTCTCGGCACCCGCCCACGCCGAGGCCTCCACGGCCACCGCCACCTACGCCAAGACCCAGGACTGGGGCAGTGGCTTCGAAGGCAAGTGGACCGTCAAGAACACCGGCACCACGAGCATCAGCTCCTGGACCATCCAGTGGGACTTCCCCTCCGGTACGTCGGTCACCTCCGCGTGGGACGCGGACGTCACCCACTCCGGCGACCACTGGACGGCCAAGAACAAGTCCTGGAGCGGCACGCTCGCCCCCGGCGCCTCCGTCTCCTTCGGGTTCAACGGCACCGGCTCCGGCTCCCCCTCCAACTGCACGGTCAACGGCGGCTCCTGCGACGGCGGACCCAGCGTCCCCGGCGACGAGGCACCCTCCGCCCCGGGCACCCCGACCGCCTCCTCCGTCACCGACACCTCGGTGAAGCTCTCCTGGAACGCGGCCACCGACGACAAGGGCGTCAAGAACTACGACGTCCTGCGTGACGGCAGCAAGGTCGCCACCGTGACGTCCACGTCGTACACCGACAACGGGCTGAGCGCCGGCTCCGACTACTCGTACACCGTGCAGGCCCGTGACACCGCCGACCAGACCGGCCCGGCGAGCGGCGCCGTCAAGGTGCACACCACCGGCGGCGGCACCGACCCGGGCACCGGCACCGGTGACACCGTCAAGCTCGGCTACTTCACCGAGTGGGGCATCTACGGCCGGAACTACAACGTCAAGAACCTGGTGACGTCCGGCTCCGCCGCCAAGATCACGCACATCAACTACGCCTTCGGCAACGTCACCGGCGGCAAGTGCGCGATCGGCGACTCCTACGCCGACTACGACAAGGCGTTCACCGCCGACCAGTCGGTGAGCGGTGTCGCGGACACCTGGGACCAGCCGCTGCGCGGCAACTTCAACCAGCTGCGCCAGCTGAAGGCCAAGTACCCGAACCTCAAGGTCCTGTGGTCCTTCGGCGGCTGGACCTGGTCCGGCGGCTTCGGTGACGCCGCCAAGAACCCGGCCGCGTTCGCGCAGTCCTGCTACGACCTGGTCGAGGACCCGCGCTGGGCCGACGTCTTCGACGGCATCGACATCGACTGGGAGTACCCGAACGCCTGCGGCCTGTCCTGCGACACCAGCGGGGCGGCGGCCTACAAGAACCTGATGCAGGCCCTGCGCGCCAAGTTCGGCAGCAAGAACCTCGTCACCGCGGCCACCACCGCGGACGGCACCGACGGCGGCAAGATCGACGCCGCCGACTACGCCGGCGCCGCCCAGTACGTCGACTGGTACAACGTCATGACGTACGACTTCTTCGGCGCCTGGGACGCCAAGGGCCCGACCGCCCCGCACTCGCCGCTCACCTCCTACAGCGGCATCCCGAAGCAGGGCTTCACCACCGCCGACGCGATGGCGAAGTTCAAGGCCAAGGGCGTGCCCGCGAGCAAGCTGCTGATCGGCATCGGCTTCTACGGGCGCGGCTGGACCGGCGTCACCCAGGACGCTCCCGGCGGCACCGCCACCGGGCCCGCGGCGGGCACGTACGAGCAGGGCATCGAGGACTACAAGGTCCTCAAGAACTCCTGCCCGGCCACCGGGACGATCGCCGGCACCGCCTACGCCCACTGCGGCAGCAACTGGTGGAGCTACGACACCCCGGCCACCATCGGCACCAAGATGACCTGGGCGAAGAACCAGGGTCTGGGCGGGGCGTTCTTCTGGGAGTTCAGCGGTGACACCAGCAACGGCGAGCTCGTGAGCGCCATCAGCAACGGTCTGAAGTAACCGGCCGCCACCGCACCGACGCACGACATCGGCCCTCCCCCGTGATCACGGGGGAGGGCCGACGCGTTGTTCTGTTCCGGGGGGGCGTCGCCTCAGGCCACGTTCACTCTCTGCCCGGGAGGCGCCGCCTCCAGCCAGGCGAGGAAGCCGGTCAGCGCGTCCTCGCTCATCGCCAGCTCCAGCCGCGTACCCCGGTGGACGCAGACCAGGATGATCGCGTCGGACAGCAGCGCCAGCTCCTCCTCGCCCTCGGGGAGGCGACGGCCGGACACCTCGATCGCGGAGCGCTCCAGGACGCGGCGCGGGCGGTAGGCGTAGGAGAAGACGCGGAACCACTCGACGCGGTCACCGCTGTAGCGGGCGACCCCGTACCCCCAGCCCTTGCCGCCCGGGTCGCCCTTCTCGGAGACATCCCAGCGGAGGCTGCAGTCGAAGGTGCCCCCGGAGCGCTGGATCAGCCGGCGGCGGAGCCCGAAGACGAAGAGACCCACGACCGCCAGCGCGACGACCACACCGCACACAGTCAGAGCGAGGATCATCGACACCGACCTCCTCGTCTCTTAGGTAAAGCAGGTAATGGAACGGAAAAAAGCACCCGCATCGCCTCAGCCGCGACCCGGTCCGGATTGCTCCGGTCCTGGCCGCGGCTGAGTCACGTCATTACGTGCGTGCTGGGGTCAGCGCGCCGCCACCGCACGCAGCCGGACGTCCGCACGACGCTCGGCGGACGCGTCCGCGTCCGACTTCGCGCGCTCGAGCGCCCGCTCCGCGCGCTGGACGTCGATCTCGTCCGACAGCTCGGCGATCTCGGCCAGCAGCGACAGCTTGTCGTCCGCGAACGAGATGAAACCGCCGTGCACCGCGGCGACGACCGTTCCGCCTTCACTCGTACGGATGGTCACCGGGCCCGACTCCAGCACACCGAGCAGCGGCTGGTGACCGGGCATGACGCCGATGTCGCCGGACGTGGTACGCGCCACGACCAGGGTGGCCTCGCCGGACCAGACCTGGCGGTCGGCGGCGACCAGCTCGACGTGCAGCTCAGCAGCCAAGACAGGCTCCTCGGGTCACCACCCGGCGGGCTCGCCGGGTGTTGGGTCAATTCTAATGGGCGTGGACGAGGGGGCGGGACGCGCCCGCCCCCTCGGGAGAGCACGGGGCTCAGGAGACGCCGAGCTCCTTGGCCTTGGCCTTCAGGTCCTCGACGCCACCGCACATGAAGAACGCCTGCTCGGGGAAGTGGTCGTACTCGCCGTCGCAGATCGCGTTGAACGCGGCGATCGACTCGTCGAGCGGCACGTCCGAGCCGTCCAGGCCGGTGAACTGCTTCGCCGCGTGGGTGTTCTGCGACAGGAAGCGCTCGACGCGACGGGCACGGTGGACAACGAGCTTGTCCTCCTCGCCCAGCTCGTCGATACCGAGGATCGCGATGATGTCCTGGAGGTCCTTGTACTTCTGCAGGATGCCCTTGACGCGCATGGCGGCGTCGTAATGGTCCTGCGCGATGTAACGCGGGTCCAGGATGCGGGACGTGGAGTCCAGCGGGTCCACCGCGGGGTAGATGCCCTTCTCGGAGATCGGACGGGAGAGAACCGTCGTCGCGTCGAGGTGGGCGAAGGTGGTCGCCGGCGCCGGGTCGGTCAGGTCGTCCGCGGGGACGTAGATCGCCTGCATCGAGGTGATCGAGTGACCGCGCGTCGAGGTGATGCGCTCCTGGAGGAGGCCCATCTCGTCGGCGAGGTTCGGCTGGTAACCCACGGCCGAGGGCATACGGCCCAGCAGGGTCGAGACCTCGGAACCGGCCTGGGTGAAGCGGAAGATGTTGTCGATGAAGAACAGCACGTCCTGCTTCTGCACATCGCGGAAGTACTCCGCCATGGTCAGACCGGCCAGGGCGACGCGCAGACGGGTGCCCGGGGGCTCGTCCATCTGGCCGAAGACCAGCGCGGTCTTGTCCAGAACGCCGGACTCGCTCATCTCGTCGATGAGGTCGTTGCCCTCACGGGTGCGCTCGCCGACACCGGCGAAGACGGAAACGCCCTCGTGCAGCTTGGCCACACGCATGATCATTTCCTGGATCAGCACGGTCTTGCCCACACCGGCACCACCGAACAGACCGATCTTTCCACCCTTGACGTACGGCGTCAGAAGGTCGACGACCTTCAGGCCGGTCTCGAACATCTCGGTCTTGGACTCGAGCTGGTCGAAGGCCGGGGCCTTGCGGTGGATGGTCCAGCGCTCACCGACGTTGGCGTTCTCCTCGGGGAGGTTCAGGACCTCGCCCAGGGTGTTGAACACCTTGCCCTTGGTGAAGTCGCCGACCGGCACCGAGATACCCGTGCCGGTGTCCGTCACCGTGGCCTGGCGGACCAGGCCGTCGGTGGGCTGCATCGAGATCGTGCGGACCAGGCCGTCACCCAGGTGCTGGGCGACTTCCAGGGTCAGCGTCTTCTTCTCGCCGGCGTTGGCCGGGTCGGCCACCTCGACGTGAAGGGCGTTGTAGATCTCCGGCATC
Source organism: Streptomyces sp. NPDC008313 (assembly GCF_042956125.1). NCBI lineage: Bacteria > Bacillati > Actinomycetota > Actinomycetes > Kitasatosporales > Streptomycetaceae > Streptomyces > Streptomyces sp. NPDC008313. The sequence continues at coordinate 195,168 of NZ_JBIBFR010000014.1, read as the reverse complement.
GCGTCGACGGGGAACTCCACGTCGACGACCGGGCCGATGACCCGGGCGACGCGGCCCGTGGCGGCGGCCGTCTCAACAGAGGTCGTCATTACTTGTCACTCCCCGCGGTCGCGTCGGCCAGGGCAGCAGTGCCACCGACGATCTCGCTGATTTCCTGGGTGATTTCGGCCTGGCGGGCCGCGTTGGCAAGCCGGGAGAGGCTGTTGATCAAATCCCCGGCGTTGTCGGTCGCCGACTTCATCGCGCGCCGCGTGGCGGCGTGCTTGGAGGCAGCCGACTGGAGCATCGCGTTGTAGATCCGGCTTTCGACGTAGCGCGGCAGCAGGGCGTCGAGGACGTCCTCCGCCGACGGCTCGAAGTCGTACAGCGGAAGGATCTCGCCCTTGGCGGGCGACTCCTCCGCCCCCGCGGCGGCAGCCGCTGATGTCACGGTTTCGAGGCTGAGCGGAAGCAGTCGGGCGTCGACCGCCTCCTGCGTCATCATCGAGACGAACTCGGTGTAGACGATGTGGAGTTCGTCCACGCCGCCCTCCGCCGTCTCCTTCTCGATCGCCTCGATCAGCGGACCCGCTACGTTCTTCGCGTCCGCGTAGGTGGGCTCGTCGGTGAAGCCGGTCCACTGCTCCGAGATCTTGCGCTCACGGAAGTTGTAGTGGGCGACACCGCGGCGGCCGACGATGTACGTGTCGACCTCCTTGCCCTCCGCCACGAGGCGGGCGGTCAGCTGCTCCGCCGCCTTGATCGCGTTGGAGTTGAAGGCGCCGGCCAGTCCACGGTCGCTCGTGAGGAGCAGCACCGCGGAACGGGTCGCCGTCTCCGCCTCCGTGGTCAGCGGGTGCTTGGTGTTCGAACCGGTTCCGACCGCCGTGACCGCCCGGGTGAGCTCGGTCGCGTACGGCATGGAGGCCGCCACCTTGCGCTGCGCCTTGACGACACGCGAGGCGGCGATCATCTCCATCGCCTTGGTGATCTTCTTGGTCGCGGTGACGGATCGGATGCGACGCTTGTAGACCCGGAGCTGGGCTCCCATGAGTCAGGTCCCTTCCTTACGTCACTTGGCGGCGGCCGGAGCGTCCTCGCCGAGAAGCTTCCCGTCCGAGGTCTCGAACTGCTTCTTGAAGTCCGCGATGGCGTCGGCGACGGCCGTGAGGGTGTCGTCCGACATCTTGCCGCCCTCCTTGATGGAGGTCATGAGGCCCTGCTCCTTGCGGTGCAGGAACTCCAGGAGCTCCTTCTCGAAGCGGCGGATGTCGTTGACCGGTACGTCGTCCATCTTGCCGGTGGTACCGGCCCACACGGAGACGACCTGGTCCTCGGTCGGCATCGGCTGGTACTGAGCCTGCTTGAGCAGCTCGACCATCCGCTGACCGCGCTCCAGCTGCGACTTCGACGCGGCGTCCAGGTCGGAACCGAAGGCGGCGAACGCCTCCAGCTCACGGAACTGGGCGAGGTCCACGCGCAGACGGCCGGAGACCTGCTTCATCGCCTTGTGCTGCGCGGAACCACCGACTCGGGAGACGGAGATACCGACGTTCAGCGCGGGGCGCTGACCGGCGTTGAAGAGGTCCGACTCCAGGAAGCACTGGCCGTCGGTGATGGAGATGACGTTGGTCGGGATGAACGCCGAGACGTCGTTGGCCTTGGTCTCGACGATCGGCAGACCGGTCATCGAGCCCTTGCCCATCTCGTCCGAGAGCTTCGCGCAGCGCTCGAGCAGACGGGAGTGCAGGTAGAAGACGTCACCCGGGTAGGCCTCACGGCCCGGCGGGCGGCGCAGCAGCAGGGACACGGCGCGGTAGGCGTCGGCCTGCTTCGAGAGGTCGTCGAAGATGATGAGGACGTGCTTGCCCTCGTACATCCACTGCTGGCCGATGGCCGAACCGGTGTACGGCGCCAGGTACTTGAAGCCGGCCGGGTCGGACGCCGGGGCGGCGACGATGGTCGTGTACTCGAGCGCGCCGGCCTCTTCGAGGGCACCGCGCACGGAGGCGATGGTGGAGCCCTTCTGACCGATGGCGACGTAGATGCAGCGGACCTGCTTGTTCACGTCGCCCGAGCGCCAGTTGTCGCGCTGGTTGATGATCGTGTCGACGGCCAGGGCGGTCTTGCCGGTCTGGCGGTCACCGATGATCAGCTGACGCTGACCGCGGCCGATCGGGGTCATCGCGTCGATGGCCTTGTAGCCGGTCTCCATCGGCTCGTGCACCGACTTGCGCTGCATGACCGTGGGGGCCTGCAGCTCGAGGGCGCGGCGACCGGTGGTCTCGATCTCGCCGAGGCCGTCGATCGGGTTGCCGAGGGGGTCGACGACGCGGCCGAGGTAGCCCTCGCCCACCGCGACGGACAGAACCTCTCCGGTGCGGGTGACCGGCTGGCCCTCCTCGATGCCGCTGAACTCGCCGAGCACGACGGTACCGATCTCGCGCTCTTCGAGGTTGAGGGCGAGGCCGAGGGTGCCGTCCTCGAACTTCAGCAGTTCGTTGGCCATGGCCGAGGGGAGGCCCTCGACCTTCGCGATGCCGTCGCCGGCAAGGGTGACCGTACCGACCTCCTCGCGCGAGGCCGCGTCCGGCTTGTACGACTGGACAAAGTTCTCCAGCGCGTCCCGGATCTCCTCCGGCCGGATCGTGAGCTCCGCCATCTGGGTTCCCTGCTCTCCTTGTTGGGCCCGAAGTTTCACTTTGGGGGGTATGGGGACTCCCCCCAAGTAAGAGGTGAATCCTCTGCACGGCCCAACCAGGGCCGTAGGTCTTGCGCCGTACGCGCCACGGGTGCTGCCGTGTCCGGTACGGGTGTTGCTACGTATGAAGTTGCGCCGTCAGCCCGCCATGCGGCGGGTGGCCTCGTCCAGCCGGTCCGCGATGCCACCGTTGATGACCTCGTCACCGACCTGCACCCGCACTCCGCCGAGGACCTCGGGGTCCACGTCGAGGTTGAGGTGCATCGGGCGGCCGTAGAGCTTCGCCAGAGCGGCGCCGAGGCGCTGCTTCTGTCCGTCGCTCAGCGGAACCGCCGACGTGACGACGGCGACCATCCGGTCCCGGCGGTCGGCGGCGAGCCTGGACAGGGACTCGAGTCCCGCCTCCAGGCTACGTCCGCGCGGCGCGGTGACAAGGCGCGTCACCAGTCGCTCGGTCGCGGGCTTGGCGCGGCCTCCGAGCAGGCTGCGCAGCAGCTCGCCCTTGGCCGTGCCGGTGGCGGCACGGTCGGTGAGCGCGGCGCGCAGCTCCGTGTTGGAGGCGACGATCCGGCCGAACCGGAACAGCTCGTCCTCGACGTCGTCGAGTGCGCCGGCCTTGTGCGCGGCGGTGAGGTCGGCCGTGGCGGCCAGTTCCTCCAGGGCGTCCACCAGGTCGCGGGACTGCGACCAGCGGGAGCGCACCATGCCGGACACCAGGTCGGCGGTGGTGCCGCCGACCTGGCCGCCGAGCAGGCGCCCGGCCAGCCCGGCCTTGGCCTCACCGGCCTGCGCCGGGTCGGTGAGGACCCGACGCAGCGACACCTCGCGGTCGAGCAGCGCGGTGACGGCGGCCAGCTCGTCGGCGAGCGCGGCCGCGTCCACGGACGTGGAGTCCGTCAGCGCGTCGAGACGCTCACGTGCGGCTGCCAGGGCCTCGCGGCTCGCTCCGTTCATCGCGCGGCCTCGGCCTTCTCCTCAAGCTCACCGAGGAAGCGGTCGATGGTGCGGCTCTGCCGGGCGTGGTCCTCGAGGGACTCGCCGACGAGCTTGCCGGCCAGGTCGGTCGCGAGCTTGCCGACGTCCTGGCGCAGCGCGGACGCGGCGGCCTTGCGGTCGGCCTCGATCTGGGAGTGGCCGGCGGCGATGATCTCCTCACGCTGCCGCTGGCCTTCCGCGCGCATCTCCGCGATGAGCGTGGCGCCCTGCTCCTGCGCCTCCTGGCGCAGACGCGCGGCCTCGTGCCGGGCCTCGGCGAGCTGAGCCTTGTACTGCTCGAGCACGCTCTGGGCCTCGGTCTGAGCGGCCTCGGCCTTCTCGATACCGCCCTCGATGGCCTCGCGACGCTGCTCCAGAACCTTGTTGATGTTCGGGAGGAGCTTCTTGGCGAGGAAGCCGAAGACGATGACGAAGGCGATCAGGCCGATGATGAGCTCAGGGATCGGCGGAACGAGGGGGTTCTCCTTCTCCGCCTCGGCCGCCAGCTGAACCAGGGGGTTCACATCAGTGCCTTTCGTCTAATACGGCTGGTCGTCGTCGTTCGTCCTAGTAGACGAACGGCATGACCAGACCGATGAGGGCGAGCGCCTCACAGAAGGCGAAGCCGAGGATCTGGTTGGCGCGGATCAGACCGGCGGCCTCGGGCTGACGGGCGAGGGCCTGGGTGCCGTTGCCGAAGATGATGCCGATACCGACGCCGGGACCGATGGCAGCAAGGCCGTAACCGACGGAGCCGAGGTCACCGGTGACAGCAGCAAGGGTCTGGGACATGCCAGTTCTTCCTTCTCTTTACGGACCGGTGGGGGTTGGCCACCGGACGATTCGGGGGTGGGAGGGGGCTCAGTGGTGCTCGGCGAGCGCGCCCTGGACGTAGCTGCAGGCGAGGAGGACGAAGACGTACGCCTGGACGGCCTGGATGAAGAGCTCGAAGGCGGTCATGACGATGACCATCACGAACGAGACGCCGGCGTAGGCGATCCCGATGCCGTTGAGCATGTACCAGCTGGCGATCGTGAAGAGCAGCAGCAGGGTGTGGCCGGCGAACATGTTCGCGAAGAGCCGGACGGCGTGCGTGAACGGCCGGACGAACAGGTTCGAGAAGAACTCGATGGTCATCGACAGCGGCAGCACCGGGCCGAGCGTCTTGTCGTAGCCCGTCACGTTCTTGAAGAACCCGACGAAGCCGTGGCGCTTGAAGGTGAGCGACACCCAGGTGACGTAGACGATCACGGCCAGTACCAGGGGGTACGAGATGATCGCCGTGACCGGGAACTGGGCGAGCGGGACGATCGACCAGAGGTTCATCATCCAGATGAAGAAGAAGAGCGAGACCATGAAGGGCACGTACTTCTCGCCCTCGCGCTTGCCGAGCGTCTCGTAGACGATCCCCCGGCGGACGAAGTCGTAGCCCGCCTCGGCGACCATCTGGAGCTTGCCCGGGACGACCTTCGGCTTGCGGAAGGCGGCCCAGAAGAACCCGACGATGACCAGCGAGCCGAGCAGCGCCAGCAGCATCGTCTTGTTGAAATAGACGCTGCTGTCCGCGTCGCCCACGAGGGGCTCGAACAGGAACGAGTGCAGGCCGGGAGCCGGGAAGCCACAACCGTCGAAGAGGTGGCAGTCGGTCTCGAAGGCGAGCACCTGCGTCGGATCAGCACTCACCGCGGGCTCCTTCAGCGTGGCGCATGGGTACGGCAACCTCGTTGTGTCGGCGCGGCGCGCAGCCGCGGTTCGGCACTGGACTGGTGTTACGGATGTGAGGGCGGCTGGGGGGCATCAAGCCTCGCGAATGAGCAGGCGTCAGCTCGGATGCCCGCGCCCGCGATGCCGCAGTTGGCACCGGACGATAGCAGGATCTCCTACGCGCACTTATCCCGGCCCTACTCCTCACGACGAGTGCCCTGTCTTCTCGGGCTTGTCGCCCTTCGAGGACTCGGGTTCGACGTAGAGGATCTTGGACTTCATGTGGGCCCGGGTCTGTGCGCCGATCCACGCGAGGGTGGTGGCGACCAGGGTCAGTGCGAAGGCCTTGGGGTGGAACAACGACGTGTGCTTGAACACGGCGACGAACATGAACAGCAGCAGGATCTGCGCCGCGTAGAGCATCAGACCCATGGCCTGGAACAGATGTGGAAGCGTTTTGGCGGTGCGCTGCAGAACGTAGAGCCCGATCCCCATGAAGAGGATCACGACCAGCGTCGCGACGACAGCACCGACCGCTCCTTCGCCACCGGCGACCACACCGCTGACGACGGCGGCGATCGCGCCGACGGCAGCCGTGGGCACGGCGGCCTGAAGGAGAATCCGGGCGTCATTGGACGGCATGGCGGCAACTCCGCTTGCTAAGGGGGCGTGTCGTCATGGACGAGCGTAGTCCCGGGATGAGAGCGAACCTCACGCCGCAGGACCGTCGCATTCGCGGTCCGTCGGCTCTGTCCCGGGTTCTCGTGAACGGTATCACAAACTATTTGATGAGGTCTTTACCTCGAAGGTGTGCCCACTGTCACACATGAGAGTGAACCCGCGCGTCTGTGCAAGAACAGCGTCGACTTGTCTGGTAATGGGGCGATTTGCCTGCGGGGCGCTTGCCGAACTCTTACCTTCGTCAGCGCGAGGAACCGGCACGCCGTCGGTCCGACAGACGCGAACGGGGGCCAAGTGCCGTCGCTCCGTTGACTCCTGAGACACCGGAGACCCCCGCCGTGACGGGCGCGCGGTGCTCGCGGGCCCCCTCCGCCCCCGGCTCCTCCGCCTCGTCGCGGCCGGCCGCCTCGTGCGCCGTGGAGGTCCCGGCCTCTGCGTCGTGCCCGGCCGCGGCGGCCCTCCTGCGGCGGTAGCGCGGCGGGACGAAGTGCTCGGCCCAGCGCGGGGCGCGCGGGGTGAAGCGGGGCAGCAACAGCAGGACGAGGCCGACCGCGCTCAGCGCCACGACGCCCAGCACGATCCACATGGACGCCGCGTTGACCGAGTACGCCAGCGCGCCGAAGGCGATCAGCGCCGACCAGAAGTACATGATCAGCACGGACCTGCTGTGCGAGTGACCGATCTCCAGCAGCCGGTGGTGCAGATGCCCGCGGTCCGCGGCGAACGGCGACTGCCCGCGCCAGGTACGGCGCACGATGGCGAGCACCAGGTCGGCGAACGGGATGGCGATGATCGTCAGCGGCAGCACCAGCGGGATGTAGGCCGGCACCATCTGGTGCACGGTGTTGCGCTCGGAACCGGAGAACAGCCGCAGCGAGTCGGGGTCGATCTGCCCCGTGATGGAGATCGCGCCGGCGGCGAGGACGAGCCCGATGAGCATCGACCCGGAGTCGCCCATGAAGATCCGCGCGGGATGCATGTTGTGCGGCAGGAAGCCCAGGCACATGCCCATGAGGATCGACGCGAAGAGGGTCGCGGGGGCGGCGCCCTCGATGCCGTAGCTGTACCAGATGCGGTACGCGTACAGGAAGAAGGCGGCCGTCGCGATGCACACCATGCCGGCGGCGAGCCCGTCGAGTCCGTCGACGAAGTTCACCGCGTTGATGGTGATCACGACGAGGGCGACGGTCAGCAGCGTGCCCTGCCAGGAGGTGAGCGCGACCAGGCCGACGCCGGGAATGGGCAGCCACAGGATCGTCAGGCCCTGGACGACCATGACGCCCGCGGCGATCATCTGACCGCCCAGCTTGATCAGCGCGTCGATCTCGAACTTGTCGTCGAGGACACCGATCAGCCAGATCAGCGCCGCCCCGGAGAGCAGCGCGCGCGGCTCGTTGGAGTTGGCGAAGACCGCGTTGAGGTTGGTCAGGTGGTCGGCGACCAGGAGTCCCGCGCACAGCCCGAAGAACATCGCGATGCCGCCGAGCCGCGGCGTCGGTTCACGGTGCACGTCGCGCGCACGGATCTGCGGCATGGCTCCGGCCACGGTCGCGAACTTCCGTACCGGCCCTGTCAGCAGATACGTCACCGCGGCCGTGATGCAGAGCGTCAGCAGATATTCACGCACGGGCTTCCCCACAGGTCTCGCCGGCCATCACAGCCTCACACCCTAGCTTCGCGGGCATATGGTTGTGGACTTCCGGGTAGCGACGATGGTTGCACGCGTGCCCGCGCACGCTCACGCGCCTGCCCCGCCGCGGCTCTCCGATCCGGGATACGGCGGGAATCTCCCGGCCAGCTCCCGCACTTCCTCACGGGCCGACCTCGGGTCGGTCTCGTCCGTCAGCACCCCGGCGAACAGCGACGCGATGCGCGTCATCTCCGCCTCGCCCATCCCCTGCGTGGTCACCGCCGCCGTGCCCAGCCGCAGACCGCGCGCGTCCGGGTGCGGCAGCGCGCAGGTGTCGAGAACCATCCCCGCCGCGGCGAGCCGGCCGCGGGCAGCGCGGCCCTCGACCCCGAGCGGGGCGGGGTCGACGGTGATCAGGTGGGTGTCCGTGCCGCCGGTGACGACCTCGAGACCGCGCTCGGCCAGCGCCCCGGCGAGCGCCTTCGCGTTGGCGACCACCTGGTGCGCGTACCCGGTGAAGGCCGGCGTCGCCGCCTCGCCGAACGCGACGGCCTTCGCGGCGATCGTGTGCATCTGGGCGCCGCCCTGGGTGAACGGGAAGACGGCCCGGTCGACCCGTTCGGCGAGGCCGCCGCCGCACAGGATCATCCCGCCCCGTGGGCCCCGCAGCACCTTGTGCGTGGTCGCGCAGACGATGTCCGCGTAAGGCACCGGGTTGGGCGCCGCTCCCCCGGCGACGAGACCCATGGGGTGCGCGGCGTCGGCGATCAGATGGGCGCCCGCCTCGTCGGCGATCTCCCGGAACAGCGCGTAGTCGATGTGCCGGGGATAGGAGATGGACCCGCACACGACGGCCTTCGGGCGGTGCGCGCGGGCCAGGGCGCGGACCTGCTCGTAGTCGATGAGCCCGCTCTCCGCCTCCACCCCGTAGCCGACGAAGTCGAACCAGCGGCCGGAGAAGTTCTCCCGCGAGCCGTGGGTGAGGTGCCCGCCGAACGGCAGGCCCATGGCCAGGACCGTGTCCCCGGGGCGCAGCAGAGCGGCGTAGGCGGCCAGGACGGCCGAGGAGCCCGAGTGGGACTGGACGTTGACGTGCTCGGCGCCGAACAGGGCCTTGGCGCGCTCCACGGCGACCCGCTCGGCGACGTCGGCGATCTCGCAGCCGCCGTGGTAGCGGGCGCCCGGATAGCCCTCGGCGTACTTGTTGGCCAGCGGTGAGCCGAGGGCGGCGAGCACGGCGGGCGAGGTGAAGTTCTCGGCGGCGATCAGCTGCAGCGTGGTCGACTGGCGGGTGAGTTCGCCGGAGAGGATGTCGGCCAGTTCGGGGTCCTGGCGGCGCAGTGCGGCGGGCCCGGGGTCCTGGCGACGGGCGGACTCGGTCTCGGGGGCGTGGCTCACGGCCGCCATGGGGTGCTCCGGACGAGGAGGGTGACGTACCGCTCACGATAGGCCCGCGGAGCGGGGGGCGCCTGTCGGGAGCGGGGCGCCCGGCGCGGGGTGCGCGGGATGTTGCTTCTCGCCCCCTCCGCCCCTTCCCGTCCCGATGCCGGGGCTGCCGCCCCCGGGACCCCGGCCGCGGGACGGCGGGGGCTGAGCGCGCGGTTCCCCGCGCCCCTGACGGGGCGAGACCCTCAGGCCCTCGCCGGTACTCCCGTCAGGGCCGTCACCACCGGGTCCAGGGCCTCGTGGATCTCGTCGCCGATGGAGCGGAAGAACGGCAGGGGGGCGCCGTACGGGTCGAAGACCTCGTCGGCTTCCGCCGTGGGCGCCAGCAGCCACCCGCGCAGCGCGGCGGCGGCGCGGACCAGGGCGCGGGCGCGCTCGATCACGCCGTCGTCCAGCGGCGGCAGGGTGGCCGGGTCTATGGCCCTGACCAGGCGGGTGAACTCCTTCAGCGTGAAGGTGCGCAGGCCGGCCGAGTGCCCCATGGAGATGACCTGGGCGCGGTGGTCGCGTGTGGCCGTCAGCACGAGGTCGGCGCGGATGACGTGGTCGTCCAGCAGTTCCCGTCCGACGAAGCCGGAGGGGTCCGCGCCGAAGTCCGCGAGGACGGTCTCCGCGTTGGACTCCATGGGCGCGCCCTCGTGGCCCCAGGTGCCGGCGCTCTCCACGACGAGGCCGCCCCACAGGGGGTCGCCGAGCCGGTCGGCCAGGGCGTGCCGGGTCAGCCGCTCGGTGATCGGCGAGCGGCACACGTTGCCGGTGCTGACATGGAGGATGCGGAAGGATCCTCCGGGGGACCCTTCGGCCCCCGTGATCCCCGTGAACCCCGTGCCTATGCCACGCCCCGGGTCAGGGGCTGTCAATTCGCCACCTCGAGGTCGGGTACCACCTTGCGCAGCTCGTCCGCGGAGAGCGAGCCCTGGCGCAGCAGCACGGGCACCTTGCCGGTGACGTCGACGATCGAGGAGGGCACGATGCCGGGCGTCGGTCCGCCGTCCAGGTAGACGGAGACGGAGTCGCCGAGCATCCCCTGCGCGGCGTCGCAGTCCTCGGGGGCGGGGTGTCCCGTGAGGTTGGCGGAGGAGACGGCCATCGGGCCGACCTCGGTGAGCAGTTCGATGGCCACCGGGTGCAGCGGCATCCGTACGGCGACGGTGCCACGGGTGTCGCCGAGGTCCCACTGGAGGGACGGCTGGTGCCTGGCGACGAGCGTGAGGGCGCCCGGCCAGAACGCGTCGACGAGCTCCCAGGCCATCTCGGAGAAGTCGGTGACCAGGCCGTGCAGGGTGTTCGGGGAGCCGATGAGGACGGGCGTGGGCATGTTGCGGCCCCGGCCCTTGGCGTCCAGCAGGTCGGCGACGGCCTCCGAGCTGAACGCGTCGGCGCCGATCCCGTACACGGTGTCGGTGGGCAGCACCACGAGCTCGCCACGGCGGACGGCGGACGCGGCCTCGCGCAGACCGGTCGTGCGTTCGGTCGCGTCGTTGGTGTCGTATCGCCGTGCCATCAGCGGGCCTCCTCGTACACGTACTGCGGGGTCGAAGAACAGGTGGGGGTGCTCACGGAAGTGCCTTGCGGGCGGTCGCGAAGCGCGGCCGGTTGTTGAGGTCCGGGTGGTCGGCCGCGTCGGCCCAGCCCCGCTCCTCGGTGAAGATCCACGGAACCTGGCCGCCCTGCGTGTCCGCGTGCTCCACGACGACGACGCCGCCGGGACGCAGCAGCCGGTGCGCGGTGCGCTCGATGCCGCGGATCAGGTGGAGTCCGTCCTCGCCCGAGAACAGGGCGAGTTCAGGGTCGTGGTCCCGGGCCTCCGGGGCCACGTACTCCCATTCCGTGAGCGGGATGTAGGGCGGGTTGGAGATGACCAGGTCGACCTGGCCGTCGAGGTCGGGGAAGGCCTCCAGGGCGTCACCCTGGCGCAGGTCGACCCTGGACCCCTCGACGTTCTTGCGCGTCCACCTCAGGGCGTCCTCGGACAGCTCCACGGCGTGCACGCGGGAGCGCGGGACCTCCTGGGCGAGGGCGAGCGCGATGGCACCGGAGCCCGTGCACAGATCGACGATCAGCGGCTCGACGACGTCCATCGCGCGCACGGCGTCTATGGCCCAGCCGACCACGGACTCGGTCTCGGGCCGGGGCACGAAGACACCGGGTCCGACCTGGAGGTCCAGATAGCGGAAGTAGGCGTGGCCGGTGATGTGCTGGAGGGGCTCGCGGGCCTCGCGGCGCGCGATCACCTCCCAGTAACGGGCGTCGAAGTCCGCGTCCTTGACGGTGTGCAGCTCGCCCCGCTTGACGCCGTGCACGAACGCGGCGAGCTCCTCCGCGTCGTTGCGCGGCGACGGCACGCCGGCGTCGGCCAGCCGCTGGGTGGCCTGGGCGACTTCCGCGAGCAGCACGCTGCGGCCGTTCGGGGGCCGCCCTCCGAAATGTTGCTGCACGCTGGTCCTCCGGGGCTGAGCTGTTGTCTTACGGCTGTGCGGTACGGGTCCCGTACGGCTCGGGACCCGCCGGTGGTGCGGGGCTCACGCGGACGGGCTCACGCGGACGGGCTGCACACGGACGGGCTCACGCGGCGGCGAGCTTGGCCGCCGAGTCCGCGTCGACGCAGGCCTGGATCACGGCGTCGAGCTCACCGTCGAGCACCTGGTCCAAGTTGTACGCCTTGAACCCGACGCGGTGGTCGGAGATGCGGTTCTCCGGGAAGTTGTACGTGCGGATCTTCTCGGAGCGGTCGACGGTGCGGACCTGGCTGCGCCGGGCGTCGGCGGCCTCCCGCTCCGCCTCCTCCTGTGCCGCGGCGAGGAGCCTGGAGCGCAGGATACGCATCGCCTGCTCCTTGTTCTGCAGCTGGCTCTTCTCGTTCTGGCAGGAGGCGACGACTCCGGTCGGAAGGTGCGTGATGCGCACCGCGGAGTCGGTGGTGTTGACGGACTGGCCGCCGGGACCGGAGGAGCGGTAGACGTCGATGCGCAGGTCGTTGGCGTGGATCTCGACGTCGACCTCCTCGGCCTCGGGGGTGACGAGGACACCGGCGGCGGAGGTGTGGATGCGGCCCTGCGACTCGGTCGAGGGGACGCGCTGCACGCGGTGCACGCCGCCCTCGTACTTGAGGCGGGCCCAGACGCCCTGGCCGGGCTCGGTGGCGCCCTGGCCGCCCTTGGTCTTCACGGCGACCTGGACGTCCTTGTAGCCGCCGAGCTCGGACTCGGTGGAGTCGATGATCTCGGTCTTCCAGCCGACGCGCTCGGCGTAGCGCAGGTACATGCGCAGCAGGTCGCCCGCGAACAGGGCGGACTCGTCGCCTCCGGCGCCCGCCTTGATCTCGAGGATGACGTCCTTGTCGTCGCTGGGGTCGCGCGGGACCAGGAGCAGGCGGAGCTTCTCGGTGAGCTGCTCGCGCTGCTTCTCCAGGTCCTTGACCTCGGCGGCGAAGTCGGGGTCGTCGGCGGCGAACTCCTTCGCCGTCCCGATGTCGTCGCCCGTCTGCTTCCAGGAGCGGTACGTGGCGACGATCGGGGTCAGCTCGGCGTAGCGCTTGTTCAGCTTGCGCGCGTTGGCCTGGTCGGCGTGGACCGACGGGTCGGCGAGCTTCTTCTCGAGATCGGCGTGTTCACCGATGAGGTCCTCGACGGCCTCGAACATCTCCGGCTCCAATGGGCTGTCCCCCGCTCACGGGGAGCACGGGACGCGGGTACGACGTGGGGGTCCCCCGGTCCGGGCGAAGCCGGAGGCCCAGGGGGAAGGGGCTGCACTGCTGCTGCACCGCAAAGCGCCGGTCCCGGTGCCCCGCGACGGGGGCACCGGGAACCGGCGCTGGGGGCTCGCTACTTCTTGGCAGCGGCGGCCTTGCCGAAGCGGGCCTCGAAGCGGGCCACGCGGCCACCGGTGTCGAGGATCTTCTGCTTGCCCGTGTAGAACGGGTGGCACTCGGAGCAGACCTCGGCGCGGACGGTGCCGCTGTCGATCGTGCTGCGGGTGGTGAACGACGCGCCACAGGTGCAGCTGACCTGCGTCTCGACGTACTCGGGGTGGATGTCGCGCTTCAAGGTGTCTCCTAGTTTCGGGAGGGCTCCGGGTCGCAGCCGCGGGATGCGGGGGCGTGAACCGGGGCCGACGTACCAGTCTGCCAGGACTGGCCGCATCCCCCAAAACCGGGGTGGGCGGCGTTCTATTCCCCGGCCCCGGCCTGGGGGACGCCGACGGCCGGCGGGGGCCCGGCCGACGGGCCGGCCGGGGCCCCGTACGGCGCTCAGGAGGACCTGACGACGCCCTTCGCCTCGCCGGTGGCGGTGCCCTCGGTGGCCGCGGCGGGGATCGCCTCGTCGTTCTTCAGGGCGTTCCAGACGAGCCGTGCCTTGGCCTTGTCGACGAGGACGCGGTTGGCGTCGGCCCTGTCGTACTGGACCGGCATCGTCACCATGTCCATCTTCGACGCGCCGATGCCCTTGAGGCCGCTCGCGAAGGACGCCAGGTTCTTGACGGAGCCGAGGTCGGAGTCGGTGGTGACCGTCCTGGTCGCGGTGTCGGCGAGGTCGTACAGCTTCTTGGGGCTGGTCAGTACGCCGATGTCCTTGACCTGCTTGACCAGGGCCTTCATGAACGCCTGCTGGAGCTGGATGCGGCCGAGGTCGGAGCCGTCGCCGACGCCGTGCCGGGTACGGACCAGGCCGAGCGCCTGCTTGCCGGTGAGGGTGTGCGCGCCGGCCTTCAGTCTGAGATGGCTGTCCGGGTCGGAGATGTCCTCGCCGGTGGTGATGTCCACGCCGCCGAGGTCGTCGACGAGCCTCTGGAAACCGCTGAAGTCGACCTCGATGTAGTGGTCCATGCGGATGCCGGTGATCGACTCGACGGTCTTCACCGCGCAGGCGGCCCCGCCGGTGGAGTACGCGGAGTTGAACATCACCTGGGAGGCGGCGGCGTGGACGCCGCCCCCGGTGCCGGTGCACTCGGGGCGGTCGACGAGCGTGTCGCGGGGCACGGAGACCACGCTCGCCTTCTTGTGGCCCTGGTACACGTGCACGATCATCGCCGTGTCCGAGCGGGCGCTGCCGTCGTCGGTGCCGCCGCCCAGCTTCCGGTTGGTGCCGGAGCGGGTGTCGGAGCCGAGGACGAGGATGTCCTGGGAGCCGTTGTCGACGTTCAGGGGCCGGTCGGTGCCGAGGGCCTGGTCGATGTCGACGCTCTTGATGTTGCCGTTGAGCTTGAAGTACAGGTACCCGACTCCGGTGCCGCCCAGCACCACGACGCCCGCCGCGGTCCAGGCCGCGGCCAGCAGGGCCTTGCGCCGCTTGGCGCGCGGCTTGCGGCGGCGTCCCGTGGCGCCGGGGCGCCGGGCGCTCGCGTCCCGCGTGCCGTCGGCGCCGGCCGGGTGGCTCGCGCCGGTGGGACCGCTGGGGCCGTCGGTACCGCTGGGGCCGGGCTCGGCGGGTATGCCGGGGTCCGGGGTGCTCTCGGCAGGCATGTGCTCCTCAGTTCTCGTCCGGTCGGTTACCCCCTGCTTTCAGGCACAGGCGCGGTCGGGGAGACCCTTGCCCTTCCATCGTCGCCCCGTCGACAGGGACGGGGAAACCCGGGAAAGGGTTGCACAACGCACCGTGCCCACCGCGTGGAGCGGTGGGCACGGTGCGTGACGGTGGGAGCCGGACGGGACCGGCTCACCTGCGGATCAGCCGAAGATGTCGTACTGCTGGAATCCGGTGCCGACGGAGATCCTTGTGGCGAAGATCTCGCTCGTCGCCTTGCCGGTCCCCTTGTACAGGTAGAGCGTGCCGCCGGGCGTGCGGGCCAGGAAGTCGGCCTTGCCGTCGCCGGTCACGTCACCGGGGGCGTCGAAGGCGTTGTAGCTGCTCCAGTCGCGCACCTTGATGCGGGAGGAGAAGGCGCCGCTGCCCGCCTTGCCGGTCCCCTTGTACAGGTAGATGTTCGAGTTGCTCCTGCTGCGGGTGATCAGGTCGGCCTTGCCGTCGCCGGTGAAGTCGCCGTGTCCGCGCACCGAGTTGTACTGGTTCCAGCCCGAACCGACCTTGACGCGGGTGGAGAAGGAGCCGGTGCCCTTGCCCGGGTAGATCCACAGCACGCCGGCGGAGTCGACGGACATCAGGTCGGGCAGCGCGTCCCCGGTGACGTCGCCGGGAGCGACGGTGCGGGTGCGCGTCTTCCAGTTGTCGAAGATCTGCTTGGTGGCCCAGGTGCCGCTGGAGGTCACGTAGTGCATCCAGAAGACGGCGCCGTCGGCGCTCCTGCGGACCACGAGGTCCTGGTAGCCGTCCCGGTTCAGGTCGGTCTGCAGGATGACGTTGACGCCGCTCCAGTCGCCCCAGGACTCCCGCGCGGAGAACGACGTGCCCTTGGAGTCCTTCTCGAACCCCTCGTTGTCGGAGTCCTCGCGCACGAACAGGTCGGCCTTGTGGTCGCCGTCGAGGTTGGTGTCCTCGACGCGCGGATAGGCGGCACCGACGTAGGTGCTGACCTTCGAGAAGACGCTGTACGCGCCCGCCTCGACACAGTCCTCGACGCCCCAGGAGACGACGCCGACGATGCGGCCGCCCACGACCAGCGGGCCGCCGGAGTCGCCGTTGCAGGCGCTGGTGGTGCCGGTGTCGCTGCCGGTGGCCGGGGTGCCCGCGCAGACCATGTGGCCCTTGACGAAGTCGGAGCCGTAGGCGCCGGCGCAGGTGCTGTCGGACTGGACGGGCAGGGTGGCCGTCTTCAGGGTCTCGGACACGTCCTCGCTGGTGGAGGTGGTCCGGCCCCAGCCGTAGACCTTGGCCTGGGTACCGCTCGCGTACGAGGCCGTGTCGGTCGAGGTGGTCATCCGGATCGGCTTGGCCGTGACCGGGTTCGGCAGCGTGAGGACGGCGATGTCGTTGTCGATCGTCGACGCGCTGTACGAGGGGTGGTTCCACTGCCGCCAGACACCGGAGACGGTGCCGCCGTGCAGGTCGGTGTCACCGGAGGCGTCGGTGGTCGGCAGCTGCGAACTGTTGGTGACGATCGCGCCGTTGGCGTGCCAGTCGTAGCCCTTGACGCAGTGCGCGGCGGTGAGGATCTTCGTCGGCGACACCACGGCGCCGCCGCAGAAGAAGCCGAGGTCGTCGCCCTCGTCGGTGGTGCCCCGGTCGTCGAAGTACCAGAGCTGGGCCATCCACGGGGCCGACGTGATGGTGGTCTCGGAGCCGCCGATGATCTTCGGGTCGATCCTCGAACCGGACGTCTGGGCGCTCGTGTCCGCGCTCAGCGACGACTTCTTCGTCGTCCGTCCCGCCGTGTCGTCACCGGCGACCGCGCCGGCGACCCGCTTCTGCAGCTCGGTGAGCGTGGGTGAGCTGGTGTGCGGCTTGACGGTCGGCGTCGGCAGGGCGCTCGCGGCGTCCGCGGACGACATCAGGAGCGCGGCCGCGACGGCGGCCGCGACAGCGGCCGCCCCGACGGGCAGCGCGATCCGTATCCGGCGTCTGTGACGACCGCCCCCGGACATGGGTGTGGTCACTCAAGTCCCCCCTCAGAGTCATGAGTTCGTCGGACCGGAGAGCCGCCGGGGGCTGCCGGGGGAATCCCGGTGCACCGAGGGCGAACATCTCTTCGACGAAGTGTGAGGGCGCGATCGTACACCGGTCACAGGGAGCACAAAGGGCCGCCCCGGCACGTGAGACACGTGCCGGGGCGGCCCTTTCGCCGTCTGCTTGCCGGATCAGTCGTTGCCGTTGCCCGGCGACGGCGTGGTCTTCTGGATCTGGAGCAGGAACTCGGCGTTCGACTTCGTCTGCTTCATCTTGTCCAGGAGCAGCTCGATCGCCTGCTGCTGGTCGAGCGCGTGCAGCACACGGCGCAGCTTCCAGGTGATGGCGAGCTCGTCGCTGCCGAGCAGGATCTCTTCCTTGCGGGTACCGGACGCGTCGACGTCCACCGCCGGGAAGATGCGCTTGTCGGCGAGCTTCCGGTCGAGCTTGAGCTCGGCGTTGCCCGTGCCCTTGAACTCCTCGAAGATGACCTCGTCCATGCGGGACCCGGTGTCCACCAGGGCGGTGGCGAGGATGGTCAGCGAACCGCCGTCCTCGATGTTGCGGGCCGCACCGAAGAAGCGCTTCGGCGGGTAGAGCGCGGTCGAGTCGACACCACCGGACAGGATGCGGCCGGAGGCCGGGGCGGCGAGGTTGTACGCACGGCCCAGACGCGTGATCGAGTCGAGCAGCACGACGACGTCGTGACCCAGCTCCACCAGGCGCTTGGCGCGCTCGATGGCGAGCTCGGCGACGGTGGTGTGGTCCTCGGCGGGGCGGTCGAAGGTCGAGGAGATGACCTCGCCCTTCACCGACCGCTGCATGTCGGTGACCTCTTCCGGACGCTCGTCGACCAGGACGACCATCAGGTGGCACTCGGGGTTGTTGTGCGTGATGGCGTTGGCGATCGCCTGCATGATCATGGTCTTGCCGGTCTTCGGCGGGGCCACGATCAGGCCGCGCTGGCCCTTGCCGATGGGCGCGACGAGGTCGATGATCCGGGTCGTCAGCACGCCGGGGTCCGTCTCCAGGCGGAGGCGGTCCTGCGGGTACAGCGGCGTCAGCTTGTTGAACTCCGGCCGCCCGCGCCCCGATTCGGGCGCCATGCCGTTCTGGGAGTCCAGCCGGACCAGCGCGTTGAACTTCTCGCGGCGCTCGCCCTCCTTCGGCTGGCGGACCGCGCCGGTGACGTGGTCGCCCTTGCGCAGGCCGTTCTTGCGGACCTGGGCGAGGGAGACGTACACGTCGTTCGGGCCCGGCAGGTAGCCGGATGTGCGGATGAACGCGTAGTTGTCGAGGATGTCCAGGATGCCCGCGACGGGGATCAGGACGTCGTCGTCGGCGACCTGCGGCTCGGCGATCTCGTCGCGGCCGCGACGGCCCCGGCGGTCGCGGTAGCGGCCGCGACGGCCGCGCCGGCCGCCCTCGAAGTCGTCGTCGTCCTGCGGCCCGTTGTCACGGTCGCGCTGACGGTCCTGACGGCCACCGCCACCACCCTGCTGGCGGTCCTGGCGGTCCTGTCGGTCCGGACGGTCCTGGCGCTGACCGCCGCCGCCCTGCTGGTCGTCGCCCTTGCCGCGGCGGTCGCGGTCACGGCCCCGGTCGCGGTCACGGTCACGGCGGTCACGGCGGCCCTGACGGCCCTCGGCGCCGTCACCGGCGTCGCCACGGCCGTCGGCGGCGCCTTCGGTCCTCTGCTCGGTCTTCACCTCGGTCTTGACCTCGGTGGCCGTGCCGCCCTGCGCGTCGGGGCTGCCGGCCTCGGCGGTGGCGCGGCGCCGGCGGCGCTCGCCGGCCGGGGCCTCGTCACCCGCACGCTCGCTCTCTCCGCCGGCACGGGAGGGGCCGCCGTCGGGCTGGCCGGGGATCTCGATCTGCTGCTGGGCCACGGCCTTCTCGGCGGCGGCGGGCTTCTCGGCCTTCTCCGCCTTCTTCTCGGCGGCCGGCTCGTCGCCCGTGCGCGCCTTGGAGGTGGCCCGGCGCTTCGGCTTGGTCTCGGCGGCGTCGGCGGTCTTCGCCGGGGCGCCCCCTGTGGCCTGCGCCTCCTTGATGACCTCGATCAGCTGGCTCTTGCGCATCCGCGCGGTGCCCCTGATACCGAGGCCGGACGCGACCTGCTGCAGCTCGGCCAGCACCATGCCCTCGAGGCCGGTACCGCGGCGCCGCCGGGAGCCGGCACCGGAGGCAGGCGCGGAGGCGTCCGTGGCGGGCGCGGCAGCGGTCTCCTCGACACGTGCGCCCATCAGATCGGTGGTGTCGCTCACGAAGGGTCCTTCCCTGGAGCGGACGTCGGCCTGTCTGGCTCGGCGACCGGTTGTGCTGTCCGGCTTTGGTCCTTGCTGTGTGGACCGGGCCGGGGCGGTGGTCCGCCAACGCGGCGGAAGACATGACTGGATGATGGCGATTCCCGGAGCCTTGGGCACTCGGTGCCTGGGTTACGCGGCTCGGTCACGCCGGTTCCGGAGCGTGCTCGGCAAACCGCTCAGTGCGAGACACAGTGCGGCTTGGGAGGCTCCCGGAAGAAAGGCTGTCCCTGACGGGGACACGAAGCACCTCGCCATGGTGAGGTCGGGTGCAGACTTGAGGTTAACACTACCGGATCCAACAAACATTCCCCCTCTCGAAATCCGGCAACCGTCAGCTACTGATGGACGCTGAATGGAGCAAGCGGCAGTACGCACGCTCCGGAGGCGTCCAGGTCCAGGCGGTTGGCGGCCCATCCCTCCCCCGCGAGACGGGCGACCTTGTCGGCCGTCGCCTCGTCGGCCAGCGCTAGGACCGTCGGTCCGGCGCCGGAGATCACCGCGGGGACCCCGTCGGCCCGCAGTCGCTCCACCAGCGCCGTGCTCTCCGGCATGGCGGGGGCGCGGTACTCCTGGTGGAGCCGGTCCTCGGTGGCGGCCAGCAGCAGCTCGGGGCGCCTGGTCAGGGCCTCGACGAGCAGTGCGGCGCGGCCCGCGTTGGCGGCGGCGTCGACGTGCGGGACGGTGCGCGGTAGCAGGCCGCGGGCGGTCTCGGTGAGGACCGGCCTGCCCGGGACGAAGACCACCGGGACGACGGAATCCGCGGGGCCCATCCGGATCGCCCGCGCGGCGCCGCCCTCCATCCAGGAGAGCGTGAAGCCGCCGAGCAGACAGGCGGCGACGTTGTCGGGGTGGCCCTCGATCTCGGTGGCGAGCTCCAGCAGGGCCGCGTCGTCGAGCTTGCTGTCCCCGCCTATGGTCACCGCCCGCGCAGCGACGATCCCGGCGCAGATGGCGGCCGACGAGGAGCCGAGGCCCCGGCCGTGCGGGATGCGGTTGGCGCACACGATCTCGAGGCCGCGAGGCTGTCCGCCCAGCAGGTCGAAGGCGGTGCGCAGGGAACGGACGAGAAGGTGGCTCTCGTCGCGCGGGAGGGTCTCGCCGCCCTCACCCGCGATGTCGATGTGCAGCCCGGAGTCGGCCACCCGGACGACCACGTCGTCGTACAGCCCCAGGGACAGGCCGAAGGCGTCGAAGCCCGGCCCGAGGTTGGCACTGGTGGCGGGGGTGCGCACCCGGACGGCGGCGGCACGGAACGCTGGACCGGCCATCGCTCGATGACTCTCCTTGAGCTGCGTGATGTTCTGTGGGGACTTTGATCCGTGTGGGGACTGGGACAGATTCAGTCAGGAATCCGGCGGGATTTCAAATGACTTGCTGAATGGACTCGCGGCACGTACCTCTGCACCCGAATCCCGCAACGGCGGCGCGCACCGCGGCATATGCGGTGGGCGGGTTCCTACAGCTTATCGAAGACAGGTTCTGTGGCGACACAGGGCGCACAGGAGGCGCACGATGCGTGTCGAAAGCCCTGCGTGCACCCCCGCGTGGCCTGCGTGAGGCCCGTGCGGCCGCCCGCCGTGCGGGTGGCCGGGGCGACGGGCCCCGGCCGCGGGGCGACGGACTCCGCGTGGACTCCTGCGCGGCACGGGAGGCGGGCGTGAGGCCGGCCGTTCGTGCGGGACGTACGCGCCCTGCCCTCACGTCCGGCGTGTGGGCCCCGGCGTACAGGATGTACGGGACGTACGGCGGGGTCCGGGGCGATCCGCCGTACGGCGCCCGTCCCCCGCCCGTGCGTCGGCTACGCCAGTCCCAGCCGCTCGGCCGCCGTCACCGCGTCCACCGGGACCGTGACCGGCTGCGGGGCGCCCGCGACGGCCCAGTCCGGGTCCTTGAGGCCGTTGCCGGTGACCGTGCAGACGATGGTCTGGCCCGGGTCGACCTTGCCCTGCTCGGCGGCCTTCAGCAGACCGGCGACGGACGCGGCGGAGGCGGGCTCGACGAAGACGCCCTCCTGCGCGGCCAACAGCCGGTAGGCGCGCAGGATCTCACGGTCCGTCACCTCGTCGATGAGGCCGCCCGACTCGTCGCGCGCGGCGAGCGCGAACTGCCACGAGGCCGGGTTGCCGATCCGGATGGCCGTGGCGATGGTCGACGGGTCTTTGACGACCTCGCCCCGCACGATCGGCGCGGAGCCGGACGCCTGGAAGCCCCACATCCGCGGCCTCTTCCCGGCGATCCTGTCGGCGGCGTACTCGGAGTACCCCTTCCAGTACGCCGTGATGTTGCCGGCGTTGCCCACGGGCAGGACGTGGATGTCGGGCGCGTCCCCGAGCATGTCCACGATCTCGAACGCGGCCGTCTTCTGGCCCTCGATGCGCACCGGGTTGACGGAGTTGACCAGCGCCACCGGGTAGTTGTCGGAGAGGCTGCGGGCCAGCGTCAGGCAGTCGTCGAAGTTGCCGTCGACCTGGAGGATCTTCGCTCCGTGCACGAGGGCCTGGCCCATCTTGCCAAGCGCGATCTTGCCCTGCGGCACGAGAACGGCACAGACCATCCCGGCCCGTACGGCGTACGCGGCGGCGGAGGCCGACGTGTTGCCGGTGGAGGCGCAGATGACCGCCTTCGCCCCCTCCTCCTTGGCCCGGGTGATGGCCATGGTCATCCCGCGGTCCTTGAAGGACCCGGTGGGGTTGGCGCCCTCGACCTTGAGGTGCACCTCGCAGCCGGTGCGCTCGGAGAGCACCTGCGCGGGTACGAGCGGCGTGCCGCCCTCCCGGAGCGTCACGACCTGCGTGCTGTCGGAGACGGGCAGCCGGTCCCGGTACTCCTCGATGATTCCGCGCCACTGGTGGGTCATTGCTGGTTACTCTCCTTCAACCCGCATGATGCTGGCGACACCCCGCACGGTGTCGAGGTTGCGCAGCGCCTCGACGGTCCCGACCAGGGACGCGTCCGACGCACGATGGGTGACGACGACGAGGGACGCCTCGCCGACCCCGTCCTGTCGGCTCTGCTGGCGCACGGTGTCGATGGAGACCCCGTGCTCGGCGAAGACCGTGGCGACCTGGGCGAGGACGCCCGGTTTGTCGGCCACGTCGAGGTTGATGTGGTACCGCGTGACGACCTCGCCCATCGGGCTGACGGGGAGCCGGGCGTACGCGGAGTCGCCGGGCCCGCGGGCCCCGCTGAGCCGGTTGCGGCAGACGGCGACCAGGTCGCCCAGGACGGCGGAGGCGGTCGGCGCGCCGCCCGCGCCGGGACCGTAGAACATCAGCTGCCCGGCCGCGTCGGACTCCACGAAGACGGCGTTGTACGCGCCGCGCACGGAGGCGAGCGGGTGGCTGAGCGGGATCATCGCGGGGTGCACGCGCGCGGTGACGGACGCCCCGTCGGCGGCCCGCTCGCAGATGGCGAGGAGCTTGATGGTGCAGCCCATCTCCTTCGCCGAGGCGAAGTCCGCGGAGGTGACCTCGGTCATGCCGTCGCGGTACACGTCGTCGAGCCGCACGCGCGTGTGGAAGGCGATCCCGGCGAGGATCGCGGCCTTGGCGGCGGCGTCGAACCCCTCGACGTCGGCGGTCGGGTCCGCCTCGGCGTATCCGAGCGCGGTGGCCTCGTCGAGCGCCTCCTGGTAGCCGGCGCCCGTGCTGTCCATCTTGTCGAGGATGAAGTTGGTGGTGCCGTTGACGATGCCGAGCACCCGGTTGACCTTGTCACCGGCGAGGGACTCGCGCAGCGGCCGGATCAGCGGGATGGCACCGGCGACGGCGGCCTCGTAGTACAGGTCCCGGCCGTGCTCCTCGGCGGTGGCGTGCAGGGCCGCGCCGTCCTGGGCGAGCAGCGCCTTGTTCGCGGAGACGACCGAAGCGCCGTGCTCGAAGGCGGTGGTGATGAGCGTGCGGGCGGGCTCGATGCCGCCGATGACCTCGACGACCACGTCGATGTCCCCGCGTTTGACGAGCGCGGTGGCGTCGGTGGTGACGAGCGCGGGGTCGATGCCGGCGCGGACCTTGGAGGGGCGGCGGACCGCGACGCCCGCGAGCTCGACGGGCGCCCCGATCCTCGCGGCGAGGTCGTCGGCGTGCGTCGTCATGATGCGCGCCACCTCTGAGCCGACAACCCCACAGCCCAGCAGCGCCACCTTCAGCGGACGCGTACGCATCATCCGACCTCGTTTCCTCATACCGTCATCGGTTGGACCAGTCTCACTCACCGGACGGGAGTTTCTATCCCTCGTCCGGATCGTGAGATGTCTATTTCATTTTCGCGGAGGCGAAAGACAGGAGATCTTCCACCCGTCCCCTCCGGCCTTTCTCTTCTGTTTCTCTCCGTCGTCAGCCGACGTCGAGGCGGAGCAGGTCCTCCTCCGTCTCACGCCGCACGATCACGCGGGCCTCGCCGTCGCGCACGGCGACGACGGGCGGCCGCAGCGCGTGGTTGTAGTTGCTGGCCATGGACCGGCAGTACGCGCCGGTCGCCGGGACCGCGATGAGGTCGCCCGGTGCCAGGTCGGCGGGCAGGAACGCGTCCCGGACGACGATGTCGCCGCTCTCGCAGTGCTTGCCGACGACCCGGACGAGCATCGGCTCCGCGTCGCTCGTGCGCGAGGCGAGGGCGACGCTGTACTCGGCGTCGTAGAGGGCCGTACGGATGTTGTCGGACATGCCGCCGTCGACGGAGACGTAGGTGCGCAGCCCTTCGAGCGGCTTGATGGTGCCGACCTCGTACAGCGTGAACGCGGTGGGCCCGACGATGGCGCGCCCGGGCTCGACGGAGATACGGGGGGTCCGCAGCCCGGCGGCCTCGCACTCGCGCGTGACGATCTCGCCGAGCGCCTTGGCGATCTCGTGCGGCTCACGGGGGTCGTCGTCGCTGGTGTAGGCGATACCGAGGCCGCCGCCGAGGTCGATCTCGGGGAGTTCGACGCCGTGCTCGTCGCGCACCTCGGCGAGCAGCTGGACGACGCGGCGCGCCGACACCTCGAAGCCGGCCATGTCGAAGATCTGCGAGCCGATGTGGCTGTGAATGCCGATGAGTTCGAGCCCGTCGAGGGTCAGGGCCCTGCGGACGGCCTCGGCGGCCTGGCCGTCGGCGAGCGCGATGCCGAACTTCTGGTCCTCGTGGGCCGTCGCGATGAACTCGTGGGTGTGGGCCTCCACGCCGACGGTGACGCGGATCTGCACGCGCTGCCGCTTGCCCAGCTCCTGGGCGATGTGGGCGACGCGCACGATCTCCTGGAAGGAGTCGAGGACGATCCGCCCGACACCGGCCTCGACGGCCGTACGGATCTCGCCCGCCGACTTGTTGTTGCCGTGGAAGGCGATGCGGTCGGCGGGCATCCCCGCGGAGAGCGCGGTGGCCAGCTCGCCCCCGGAGCACACGTCCAGGTTGAGCCCCTCCTCGTGCAGCCAGCGCACGACGGCACGGGACAGGAACGCCTTGCCGGCGTAGAAGACGTCGGCGTCGTGCCCGAAGGCGGTCCGCCAGGCGCGGGCACGGGAGCGGAAGTCCGCCTCGTCGACGAAGTACGCGGGGGTGCCGAACCGCTCGGCGAGCTCGGTGACACCGATGCCCCCGACGCTGACGACTCCGTCATCCGTACGGGTGACGGTCTGCGCCCAGACCTTCGGGTCGAGGGCGTTCAGGTCGGCCGGCGGGGCGGAGTAGTGACCCTCGGGCAGGACATCGGCGTGGCGGGGCCCGGCGGGGTGTGCGGAACGGCTCATGTCGTCGTGTGCTCTCTCAGATGTGTTCGGGTGCGTCGATGCCGAGCAGTGTCAGGCCGCCGGCCAGCACCGTCCCGGCGGCTTCGGCGAGCGCGAGCCGGGAGCGGTGGGCGGCCGAGGGTTTCTCGTCGCCGAGCGGCAGCACGGTGTGCTGGAAACCGAGGAGGGCGTCGGCGACGGCGACGAGATGCCGGGCGAGCCGGTCGGGCGCCCGCTGCACGGCCGCGGCGCGCAACGCGACGGGATACCCGGCGAGCGCACCGACGAGCGCGCCAGTCCCGGGGACCTCGCTGGGGGGCTCCCCGGCCCCGGACACCTCGCCGGGCACGGGCCCGAACCCGAGATCGGCGGCGTTGCGCAGCAGGGCCCGGACGCGGGCGTGGGCGTACCGCACCCGGAAGAGAGGGTTGCTCTCCCGCTGCACGAGGACATCACCGCCGACACGGGGCCGGTCGTGCCCGGCGGGGTGCAGCAGGGCCCAGCGGGCGGCGTCGGGGCCGAGAGGGGCGGGGTCCCGGGGGGCGGGGTGGGGGCGGAGGGTCACGTGGGTGGTGGGGCGGGAGTGGGGGGCGGGGGCGGGGGCGGCGCTCCCGCCAGACACGGGGACAGTTACCGGTACCGGTCCAGGTACAGGGGTGATGTCGGCCCGGCCGCCCTGGGTGGCGACGATCCGCACGAGACTGTCGGCGACGACCTGGGCCCGTACGTCCCCGTCCGTGATCCGCAGCACGACGGTCTCGCCCGCGAGGGCGTCACCGAGCCCGTACTCCCCGCCCGCGATCTCCGCCACGAGGTCGCGCACACCTGCCTCGACCCGCACGTTGATGAACCCGGGCCCGGTGATCTCGACGCCGGCGACCCCGTCCTGCTCATTGAGGTGCGCCCGCACGATCTCGGCCACGTCGCGGGGCGTGCGCCGTGCGTCCCGGGCCAGCTGCAGCGCGACGTTGGTGGCGTAGTCCCCCCAGCCACCGGGCCCCGGCACGGTCACCGCCACCCGCTCGGGCACGGCCACGCTCAGCTCTCCCGCCTCCACAGCACACCGCACCGCGCGCAGCACGGTACGGGAGAGCTCGACGGGGGTCACGGGACAAGCGTAGGGGAGGAGGGGGGTGGGTAGGCGACCCGATTCGGCAGGGTCCCGCGATGTGGACGGAGCCCCGCTGCCGCTCGGGTGCGGTGCATCCCGCGAGCCCGCACGCCGACGAGGCCGACGAGGCTGACGAGGCTGACGAGGCTGACGAGGCTGACGAGGCTGACGAGGCTGACGAGGTCAGGATCCGGCGCGCCCCGCGCACTCGGCGCCCCCGCCGCCCCCACAGGCCCCGCCCTCGTCGGCGCCGCGCTCTTCGACCGACGGCCGCTGCTGGGCCGACGGCCGCTGCTCGATCAACTGCCGCACGAGCGCGACCAGTTCACTGGGCTCGAAGGGCTTGGCGAGGAAGGCGTCGACACCGACATCGGTCCCGTTCTCGACCTCGTACTGCGTACAGGCGCTGACGATGGCGAGGGGCAGGTCCCGAGTCCGGGGGTCGGCCCGGAGGATCGCGGCGGTCCGCAGCCCGTCCAGCCGGGGCATGACCACATCCAGGGTGACGACATCGGGCCGGACCTCGTGCACGACGTCCAGACACTCGGCACCGTCGGCGGCGGTCACGACCTCGATACCCTCCAGTTCGAGGTTGACCCTGATCAGCTGCCGGATGACCTTGTTGTCGTCTACAACAAGAACCCGGCCAGTGGCGCCTGGCACAACTCGAGAGTAGGTCGGCCCCCGCCACCGCGTCCGGGTTTTCCCCACTTCCACCCCGTCCGGGTGGCGCCCCCCAGGTCAGCGCCCCGCACCGCACCGCGGAAACCTGTTCATGGCACCCCCACCAGAGCTGGTAGGGTTCTACCCGTCGCCGCGATCACCCGCGACGGACACGCCCCCGTAGCTCAGGGGATAGAGCAACGGCCTCCGGAGCCGTGTGCGCAGGTTCGAATCCTGCCGGGGGCACCCAGCATGAGGTGCCCAAAGACCCCGTCACCAGCGGCAACGCTGAGGCCGGGGTCTTCGCGTATGTGCAGGCGGATGCAGGCCCAGAGCGAGCCGGGAGAGCCGGGTCTCCGGATGAGGCGTCGGCGGATCTCAGGTTTCAGCGCAGTTCGCAGACCGCCTCCTGATCCTGGTTCGCCGACCCCCTGGGGCATGGAGCGCCGGTGGAGTGGCCACCCCCGCAGCAAGGATACAACGGGGAGGATGAAGAGTAGGATCAGTAGCATGAGCGAGCCTACCGGGAAGTACTCGATCACGATGCCGCGCGACATCGCCGAAGCGGCCAAGGCCCGCGGCGGCCCCTCGGGGCTGTCCGCCTACGTGGCGGCAGCCGTTGCCCGTCAGATCGAACGCGACAACCTCAACGAACTCATCGCCGTGGCCGAAGCCGAGCACGGTCCCATCACGGACGAGGAGATCCAGGCCCTGCGCGACCAGCTCGGCCAGGCACGACGTGATCAGACACAGGGCGAAGCGAGCGCCGCGTGACCCGCTCGCCCGCAGTCCCCGGTGGCACCCTCGTCCTCGACAGCGAAGGGCTCGCCCAGGCCGTCCTGCGTGAACGCGCGGTCACGAACTGGCTCGCCCTGGCTCGCGCCGACGACCTGCGGGTGATCACGTCCGCAGCCACCCTCGTCGAAGTGGTCCATCCCCGCATCAACCGCCCGGCCCTGGAGTGGACGCTCTCCCGCCTCGTCGTCGAACCGGTCACCGAGTCGGTCGCGCGTCACGCGGCCGTCCTGCTCGCCGATGCCGGCCGTCACGGCCACAAGTACGCCATCGACGCCATGCTCAGCGCCACCGCCCTCGCGGCGCCCGGTCCCGTAACGGTCCTCACCTCTGATACGGAGGACATCGCGGCGCTGTGCGGCGGGCGTGCCACAGTGATCAGAATCTGACGGCGGGCGTTGAGCGCCTGGGAGCGACGGAGGCGGCTGACCTACATCGACCTGTTCCTGACGTCCCAGTTCCACCGCGTTCCGGTCGCCCCGATCCCCAGCTCCACCGTGACCGCCTTCATCGCGGCCCACTCGGCCGGAATCCCCGGCCGCAGCTCGGCGTTTCCGCGCACTGCATGACGGCATAGCTCAACGGGATGCTTCGACAGCCGTGCCATGACTCGGTCCTCACGGAATCACGCCTCCGCTGAGCCCGGAGCGGTCCCCCGGTTACGGGGAGACGCGCGGAGCCGGGGCGCAGAGAGAACCGGCCATCACCGTCGCGCATGTGTCAGATCGCGCCACTCAAGGTCCAACCTCGTTGCGCCTGCAACGCGTTGTACGAGAGAGTGTTCGACTCACGGTGAGGAGTACGTGACGCAGGGGGACGCCGTGACGGGCTGCGCGGTCACGCTATGCGACGCGGGTGCGGGGGTGGGGTGGGTGCATG
This sequence comes from Streptomyces sp. NPDC008313, assembly GCF_042956125.1. Classification (NCBI taxonomy): domain Bacteria; kingdom Bacillati; phylum Actinomycetota; class Actinomycetes; order Kitasatosporales; family Streptomycetaceae; genus Streptomyces; species Streptomyces sp. NPDC008313. Next base: position 167,094 of record NZ_JBIBFR010000014.1, on the reverse strand, counting down.
AGGTTCGGCATGAGGTCGTCGACCTTGGCGGATCTCGTCAAGGGATCGGTTCGATCGACGACCCGGGCACGCTGATCCAGACCATCGGCCGATCGCGGAGTACCTTCACGCGGCGACGCGACGAGAGCTCTTACGGGGACGGGGGCGGGCAAGCAGTATGAGGAAGTGGGACATTGAACCGGGCGGGGTGTACGGCGTGTTGCGCCACACCGGGGATGAGGCCGAGGGACTGGCGAAGGCCGGCGAGGCGCTCGGCGAGCACATCCAGGGGGCGGCGATGTCCGCGGGCTCGATGGCGCAGGGCTACGGACCGTACGTTCCCGGGCTGGGGGCGGTCGCGGCGGCGTTGGGCGAGTACTTCAAGGCGCGCAAGGACTCCCTCCTCTATCTGGCGGCGCGCACCTGGAGCTCGACCCAGGGCGCCTCGACCGCCACTCAGGCGTACCAGAACGGCAGCCTCGAGATGGCCGCCAACGCCCAGAAGGAAGCTTCGAAGGAGCCGGACGTCGAGGCGTTCCTGAAGGCGATGAAGGCACAGGCGGCCAAGTGACCACCGGCGGGGCGATCGATCCGGCGGGCATACCCCATTTCACCGGAAATCTGGACGATGTCGAGAAGAGCGCCGCCGGAGTGCACACGGCGGCCGAGAACCTGGCCGAGCACAGCCACGGGGTTCACTCCACCTTCCAGGGCCTGTCTGCCTTTTACCAGGCTCCTGAGGCGGAGAAGCTGTTCGCCTCGACGCATACGATCCCTGAGGAGGCCGACACACTCAAGGCTGAACTGTTCACCGTCGCCTCGGCGTTGGAGGAGTACGCCGCGGCGGTGCGTCCGATCGTCGTTCGGATCGAGCACATCCGCGCCCAGGCCACCACGTTCGCCGCGAGCGTGGAGGGGGACGACGACTGGCACAAGGACGCCGACAAGGTCTCGAAGAACAGAGGGCTGCGTCACGACCTGGCTGATGCCTTGGAGGACTTCGCGACCGCGCAGAACGACTGCGCGACCAAGATCAGCCGTCTGGTCGGCGGCCCCGAGTACATGCTCACGCCGACCGGGGACACAGCGCTGATCCCCAAGAACGCTCAGTTCAACGGCTACGACGCCGAGGCATGGGAGCACGCGGAGAAGACTCCATGGGGCTCGCCCGTCGAGCGCGAATACGAGGGCGTGGAGTGGCTGTGGCACCAGAGTAAAAGTCTGGTGTGGGACGGCTTCGTCATCAACGGCCTGAACGGAACGCTCGACGGCCTGGCCACATTGACCGGCTTACGCGGCTGGGACCAGGCCGGCGCGGCGTGGAAAGGACTGGGCGATGCGGTGGGCGGCATCGGCCAGTACACGATGACGCCGTACGACTGGGTCATGGACCACACCATCGGTCCTGATGAGGAGAGCGCGGGCGAGAAGCGGCAGAAGGAAGCCGCCAGGAACTTATTCAAGGGTTTCGTCGCCTACGACGACTGGAAGGAAAATCCCGCACGGGCCGCCGGAACGCTCGGATTCAACGCACTTACCCTCGCCGCCGGTGCGGGCACGGGAGCCGGGGCAAGAAGCGGGGCCGGGGCCCGCGCCCTGTCGGCCCTGGGCAAGGCCGGGCGCCTCGTCGACCCCATGACGTACATCGGCAAGGCGGGCAGCTTCGCCGTGGTGAAGGTCGGTGACGCGTTCACCGCGCTCAAGAACCTCTCCGGCAGCCCGACACCCCTGCACCTCACGGACGGCGGCTCGTTCACCCCGCACGAGGCCACAGCCGGCTTGCCGGAACGGCCCGCGGCCATCCCCGAGCGCGCCATCCCGGGCACCGACGAGTTCGGCCGGACCGTCTACCTCGACACGGAGACCGGGCACCTGCTCAACGCGGACGGCACCATCCACCAGCACGTCGATGACGCGGTCAAGGAACGGCCTCCGGTCCACGCCGACACGACAGCGCCCAGTCAAACGGCACGCAGGCCGGAACCGGTCGGCGCGCACGCCGGGAGCAACACGGCCGGTGGCACTGGGCGTACCGGCGCCCACGCGACGGGCGGTGGCGCACGCGACCTCGGGCCAACGGGACCGGAGACGGCGCCTACCGGAGGAACGGCTCATGCCCCATCCGGCGCAGGACACACTGTGGGTGGCACGTCCCTGGACGACCTTGGCCGTGCCCGGGAGGGTGCCGTCGGCTCCGGCCGCAACGGCACCGGGTCCCATGGGGACGACCTGCCGAGACCCCGCGAGGAGAGCCGGGACGGAGACTCCGGTCTCGACCAGGACGACGCCAGAGCTGACGCCGCGCGTCACTACACGCAGGCCGAACGCCAGGAGATCGCGCGTCAGCAGGTGGAGCGCGCCAACAGCGACAAGCAGTACTTCAAGGACGTATACAAGAAGAACGGCAACCGCAAGTTCGTCGTCCCCGACGAAACAGGGCTGATTCCGCCGCAGCTGGTCAGGTCTGAACCGAACGGCCCCTGGATCTCTGTCTCCGATGCCGCGGACCCGATCCCGCCGGATTACCTCGCCCGTGGCATCAAGGGGACGCGCGGCACCGCCCAGGCCCACGCCATCGACACGCTCGACGACTCCTCACACACCCGTCACGAGGCCATCGCCGCGGACAAGACGGCCGAGAATCGCCTCACGGCCGCGAAGGAGGCCCTGGCGCAGCACCACTCCCAGGCCAACCTGGACGCCGTCGCGGCGGCCGACAAGGCACACAAGCCGCTGCACCGGCACATGGGGGAATCCGCCGAGGCCTACGGCGAAGCCATCGCCGAGCACCATGCGGTCCCCGAGCACTACCCCGGTTACGAACGGATGGAACTGGACGGGCCGAGGAACGGCAACGACCAGTTCGACCAGGTGTGGCGCCATCCGGATGGCAGGGTGGTTGTCGTCGAGGCGAAGAGCAGCGTCAACACCCGGTTGGGTGCGCGGAACCTGCCCAGCGGGATACGCGTGTCTCAGGGCACTCGCGAGTATTTCAACGACATTCTTCGGGAAATGTATGAGCGGGGAAAGAAGAATCCACGCGAGCAGGAGCTGGCCGAACAACTCGAAGAGGCGCTCGCGGATGGAAAGTTGGACTACATCGCTGTCAAGGGTAACGTAAACACAGGCCACTACACTGGCTACACCATGGACAAGTTCGACATCGGGTGACGGAGAATCGGTGAGAATTCACATTGCGCGGCACGGCGTGGCCGGACCTGACGACGAGGGCTACGCCAAGCGACTGGCCGACGGTACGGCACGGTCGATCGGCCGTCTCGAGCGGTCACCCCGCATGTTCGACATCACCTTCGACAAGACGGTGATGACCGTACAGGCCCGCTGCGCCATCGACCCCAAGGCCATCGCGCTCGAAACGTGGGAAGCCACCGTCAACGCGATGCAGGTCGGTTCGGCGATCTTTGCCACGGCCGGCGTCGACCAGGGGACGGTTCCGTGCCGCATCGACCGTGAAGTTCGCTTCATCCCCGCCACGGGCTCCCAGCCGTATGCAGACGCCGGGAACTGGTTGAACGCATTCTGGTTCGCCATCGTCTGTCGCGATCAGCGCCGTATGACCGATCTGTGCGCAGTCCCGCAGAGCCTGCTGCGTGAGTCGGGGCACGAGTACGACGAATACATCTACCACTGGATCGACACCTTGCAAGCGTACTGGCTGAAACGCCCCAACATGGTGGAAGCCTTTACCGCCGCGATTCAGCAGTCACATCCCGATATCGCGCGGATCGCCGATCGAGACCTGTTGAACAAGATCCTTTACCAGCCGATCAACTTGTTCCACAAGTTCGTTCGCAAGAACGAGGCCGGTTTCAACGAGGCGCTCGTCGAGGCCCTGGAGCACCACAAGACGTACTGGACCGAGACCGAGGACCGCGAGGAGAGCGTCGAGGGACTTCTCGCTCTCGGTCCGCTGGCCATCACGTGCCTGGCCTACGACGGTGGCATCCCCGTCGAGGTGGAGTCCGACTACCTGCCCAAGCATCTGGTGGAGCGCACCTGGGTCGGGGAGTTCGAGGTCTGAGCCGCGTGCGCCGCGTGCGCCTCGTCGACCCAACCCGGCAAGGCCCGCCATCCCACGCGACGTCATGGTCTCCCACCACCGCGCTGAGAGACCTCATCAGCCCCAGCCATCACGGAGCCCTCCGCATGACCCGGGACGTCATCGCTCTCACTCCCAAGATGCCCGACACCTGGGCACTGCTCGCCGGCCTGTACGCGGGCGGCCCCGAGCTCTCGTTGACAGCTGCCGACGACGGCGCGGTCCTCCAGCTGCGCACACGGGCGGGGCGCCCTCTGGTCTCCGTCGAAACGCCTCTCCTTGTCCATACTCCAGGCGAAGCGGAGCGGCTCCTCGGCCCCGAAGTCACCCCACCAGCGCTGCCGTTCTGGTGGACCGAGGCCCGTGCGTCCACCGCCGTCCCCGGGGCCGAAGCCCTCGCGGGTTCCGTCTGCGGACGCCTCACCACCTTGCTCGGCGGTACCGTCTGGCCGACCGGCAGCGCCACCACCCGGGTGATCAACGCTGAGGAAGTCCCCGCCACCGAAGGGGAGACGGTCGATGCGGCACCGGCCCCTGCCGTCCCCGCGGTCGACGTGCTGACCGACTCCACCGCGGTCGTCCTCGCCGACCGCCCTCTCCTGAGCTTCACAGCCTGGCTCTCCGACGTACTACGCGCCGCAGCCGACGCGAATCGCGCCCTGCACCTGGTCACACCACCCCACGTGCGCCTGACCCTGCCCCTGCGCACCGCGCTGTCCGGCGTACCCAACCGCTGGGTGATCCAGGACCCCGCAGGCGGCTACTACGACGGACTGTCCGGTGTCCCCCTGGCCTGGCGAGGCGGAACCTTCGCCCAGACGGGCACCACGCTCGCCGGCGCCTTCACCGCCCACACCGAGCCCACCCAGGAACGGCAACTGACCGTCTCCTTCCGTTCCGTACACGCTCCCGCCCCGGACCTCTGCCTGGGCCGGGGACTGGCGGCAGCCTGGCAGCACCTGACCGACTCGGCGCCCTCTGGCTGGGGGACCGCCGAGCCGATCAACCTGCCCTGGTCACCACGTCAGTTGACCGGACTGGCTCGCCACCGTGCGCCCTCCCCCACCCATTTCCTCGCGGTCGGCCACCCCGACCGCCCAGCCATCGCCACCCTCCGTACGACCCGCACCACGGTCGGCGTCGCGGAGGACGTCACGTTCACTCTGGGCTACGGCCGCGGCGAAGACGTACCTCTGGAGGCCATCAGCTCCCTCGCGGCAGCCCTGGTCGACAAGCACAACCTGGCGACGATGCTCACCACGCTCCGCGCAGCCCGAGCCGACCTCACACAGCCCCCGCACCTTGAGGGCCCGCCCGTCCCCGTCTCCTTCACGCTCGGCCCGCGGGACACCGACGCCGTCGGACTCGCACACGCCGGCCGCCCTCCGATCGCCGTGGAGCCCGAGCGACTCGGCACCGCCGCCCGCCCGGCCCTGCACTACCCCTTGGGCGACGGCACCTGCGCCGACGCGTGGGCCCAGTTGCGGCAGCTCACCGCCCACCTCAAGAAGACGACCACCAGACAGGGACGAAGCGATCCGGTCCCTGCGCAGTCAACTCAGCCAGGCACGACGTGAACAGGCACACCGCGGAGCGAGCGTCGCGTGACCCGCTCCCCCGCAGCCCCCGATGGCACCGTCGTCCTCGACAGCGAAGGCTTCGCCTTGGGCAGCCCTAGTCCGGCAGGTCCAGTTCGGCTGCGATCGTCTTGCCCACGGAGGTGCGGTCCAGGTGTTCCCATCGGTCCGCCAGTGTCTCCACCAGGAGCATGCCCCTGCCTGTCTCCGCGAGCGGGTCCGGCGCGGGGTGGGCCGAGCCAGGGGTCGGAGGACCGCATTCGCCCCGGGCGTCGGAGACCTCGATCCGCAGCGTCCGGTCCAGCAGCCTGACGGTGACCTCGAAGTCCCTGCCGGGGACACGGCCGTGCGTGACCGCGTTGGCGGACAGTTCCGCTACGAGCAGGGCCGCGGTCTCCGACGTCGCGCTGCCGTGCGGCACGCCCCAGGCGTCGAGTTGGTGCAGCGTGAGCCGTCGGGCGAGCCGGGCGCCTCGCGGGGTGGAGCTGAACCGCTGGTTGAACACACGTACGGTCACCGGTACTTGGCCGGTCGTGGGGAGTGGCGGTCGGGTCATGTGCCCAATGTGGCTGGTGTTCCGTGGGGTTCGCCAGCATCGGGCCGCGTACGCAGGGTCAGCGTACGCGCACGTTCGGTAGACAGTACCTGTCACTCCGCGTAACGATGGGGCCGTGTCAGAAGCAGTACGGCGTGGCGGGTGCGCGGGAGGTGGCCGACAGTGGCCTACGAGAACACGGACGGCGGGACGACGGCCGAGGCGGCGGCGGGAGGAACGGGAGCCGCGACCGGTGCCGAGCCCGGCGTCTCGGACAGTCTGCGCACCTTCGGCGCGTTCGTCCAGGCCCTACGGGAGCACGCGGGCCTGAGCCGCGAGGAGTTCGCCACCCTCGTCCGCTTCTCGAAGCACACGGTCGCCTCCGTCGAACAGGGCCGGCGCATGCCCGACCGCGAGTTCGTCGAACGCGCCGAGCACGCCCTCGGCAACACGGGCGCACTACGGAAGGCCGCGCCCCACCTGTCCCGGCAGGAAGGGCTGGCCAGCTGGTTCCGGCAGTGGGCCCGGCTGGAGGCGGCGGCGATCAGTCTTTACACGTACGAATGCCGGGTCGTGCCGGGTCTGCTGCAGACCGAGACGTACGCGCGAGCCGTGTCCCTCGCCGTGCCCCCACTGCCCGGACCCGAGGAACTGGAGCAGCGGATCGCCGCGCGGATGGCTCGCCAGGGACTGCTGGCCGTGACTCGGGAGCCTCCCACAGCGTTCAGTTTCATCATCGAACAGTCCGTGCTGGAGCGGTGGACCGGCGGCGAGGACGTCACGCGGGAACAGTTCGACCGGCTCCTGGAGTTGATCGAGCGCAACTGGAATGTGGAGTTTCAGGTGATGCCCACTCGGCAGCCGTCACATGCGGGGGCGGATGGACCCATGCGTCTGGCGGAGACTCCGGACAATCAGTGGTTCGCCTACTCCGAAGGGCAGCAGAACGGACGGTTGATCGCGCACGCGAAAGAGATCAGCCTGCTCCAGCAACGCTATGCGAAACTGCGTTCACAGGCCCTGACCCCCGAGGACTCCTTGGGCTTGTTGAAGCGATTGCGAGGAGCGCTATGAGCACGAACACGTCCGAACTGGCCTGGTTCAAGAGTAGTTTCAGCGGCTCGCAGGGTGATGACTGCGTCGAGGTGGCGAGGGGTACGGCGGCGATCCACGTCCGGGACTCCAAGGACCGGACCAGCCCCGAACTCGCCCTCTCCCCCACCGCTTGGAGCGACTTCGTCGGCTACGCCGCCCAGCTCTGACCCGTACGGCGGTCGCCCCAGGCGACGGTCCCACGGCGACGTCCCACGGCGACGTCCACAGCACCATTCCATGGCAGCCTCCCCTGCCGAACGACCCCGCCCCGGCCGGAAGCCTCCGGTGCGGGGCGCCGTCGTTCACCGCCCCCGCCTCCCCCGCTCCGAGCCCGTACCCCCCGCGCTCCGGCCCCCTACCCCCGTTCCGCTACTTCGTCGCCCCCTGAGAGAAGCCGTTGTAGATGTAGCGCTGGAGGAACAGGAAGATCACCAGGGTCGGGATGATGACGAGGACGGCTCCGGCGGAGATGTTCTCCCAGTGCGCTCCGAAGGGGCCCTTGAAGCGGAACAGGGCCGTCGACATGGTCCCCAGGTCCTCGGAGGGCATGTAGAGGAACGGGATGTAGAAGTCGTTGTACGTGGTGATGCCCTTGATGATGACCACGGTCGCGATCGCCGGCTTCAGCAGCGGGAAAATGATCTTCCGGTAGATCGTGAAGGAGTTGGCGCCGTCGAGCCGCGCGGCCTCGTCGAGGGACTTCGGGATGCCCCGGATGAACTGCAGGAAGATGTAGATCGACACGATGTCCGTGCCCATGTACAGCAGGATCGGCGCCCAGCGGGTGTTGAACAGGCCGAAGCTGTTGACGACCTGGAAGGTGGCGACCTGGGTGGTCACGGCCGGGACGAGCGTGGCGATCAGGAACAGAGCCATCACGAGCTTCTTGAGGCGGAAGTCGAAGCGGTCGATGGCGTACGCGGTCATCGAGCCGATGATCACGGTGCCGGTGATGGAGAAGACGAGGATGAAGGCCGTGTTGCCGAACGCGGTCAGCATGTGGCCGTCGTCGAAGGCCGTGACGTAGTTGGAGAAGTTCAGCCAGTCGTCCGGCAGGGCCAGGGCGCCCTGGCCGTCGGAGATCTCGTCGTAGGACTTCAGCGAGGTCAGGAAGACCACGGCGAGCGGCAGCAGCACCACGAGCGAGGCGACGATCAGCGACAGGTACGTCAGGGGCGTGGCGAGGTGGAAGCGCCTTCGCGGCCGTTCCTGGATGCCGGGGCGGAGGCGCCGGCGCGGCCGTTCCTGAGTGCCCGGGCGGAAGCGCCGGCGCGGCCGTTCCTGAGTGCGGGCGGTGGTGGTGCGGGCGGTGAGGCTCATACGAGGTCCACCTTCTCGTCGGGCACGAGGCGGCGCTGGATCCAGGTGATCACCAGGATGATGGCCAGCAGCACCACGGCGCAGGCGGAGGCCAGGCCGGTCTTGTTGAACTGGAAGGCGAACTTCACCGTCTGGATGACGAACGTCGAGGTCTCGGTCGCGCCGCCGGTCATGATGTACGGGATCTCGAACACGGACAGGGAGCCGGAGATCGCCAGGATGACGCTCAGGCTCAGCACCGGCCGGATGCTCGGCGCGATGATGTGCCGGAACTGCTGCCACCGGCTCGCGCCGTCCAGTTGGGCGGCCTCGTACAGCTCTCCGGGGATCGACTGGACGGCGCCGAGGAAGAGCACGAAGTTCAGGCCGGTGAAGCGCCACACGGAGACGCCCGCCATGGACGTGTTGGCCGACTCGGGAGTCCCCAGCCAGGCGTGATCGGTGCCGACGCCGAACCAGGACAGGACCGAGTCGAGGGTGCCGCCGTCCTGGAAGAAGTACAGGAAGACGAAGCCGATCGCGACGCCGTTGATCAGGTACGGGAAGAACAGGATGCCCTTGAACAGGTTCCTGAAGCGCAGGTCGAAGCTCAGGACGGTGGCGAAGTACAGGGCGATGACGATCTGTACCGCGGAGGCCGCCAGGTAGTAGAGGCTCACCGCGAACACACGGAACAGTTCGGGGCGGGTGAAGATCTCGGTGTAGTTGTCCGTCCCGACGTAGTCGCGGTCGGGGCTGACGCCGTCCCAGTCGGTGAAGCTGTAATAGATCATGTTGCCCACCGGCACGTAGGTGAACGTGACGAGCAGGACGAGCGGGACGAGCAGGAACAGCCACGGGGTGATCCCGCGCAGGAGGCGGCCGCTACGCGGGCTGCCGGCCGGTGGGCGGCGACGGCGCCGGAAGCCTCGCTTGTCGATCCGGGCCGGCTCGGTGGCCACGGGGGGCGGTGACGCGGTGGAAGCGGTTCGGGTCATTGCGGAGCCAGGGCCTTTCGTCGTCTCCAATGGGTTCAGGGCGCCGGGGCTCCGCCCCCCTTCACTTTGACATCGTTGTCACGCCGTGTTCTTTCCCTTCCCACGCAGCCAGCTCCTTCCGGGGGTCGCAGCTCGGGCTCCGATGGATGACGGCGACTATGTCAGTCGTCCGTGAACCGGTAAAGCTGCCTCCGCCTCCGCGATACTTAATCGTTACGGAGAGCGAAGACCGCGCCCGCGTGTGCGCGGGGTGCACCGCGCTCTCGTAGGCCCGACTGATGGTCCCGGCGGTACTAGACCGGTTCATTCGCAGGAGTTAGGTTAAGCCGGTCACCCATGATCCAGGTCCGTCCCGCCGAAGGAGCCGCACATGAAGGAAGCCGTCCAGCTCGCCGAGGGCTGGAGCCTGCGCCACAGCGAGGAGCTGCTGCCCGCCCGGGTTCCCGGCTGCGTCCACACCGATCTGCTCACGGCCGGTCTGATCCCCGACCCCTTCCTCGGCACCAACGAGGCGGACGTGGCCTGGGTCGGGCAGCGGGCCTGGACGTATGTCCGGGACCTGCGGGAGACGGACACGGACGCCGCCACCGGGACGGGCACGGGCACCGGCATGGGTACGGACGCCGCCACCCGAACCGGCACGGACACCGGCACCGGCACCGGCACCACCCGGCGAGGGCACGAGCGGACCGACCTGGTCTTCGACGGGCTGGACACCGCCGCGACCCTCACGCTGGACGGGCACGAGCTGGGGCGCACCCGGAACATGCACCGGCGCTACCGCTTCGACGTCACCGGCAGGCACGGGCTCCTGGAGGTGGACTTCGCCTCCGCCTACGACGAGGCCGCGTCGGTGCGGGCGCTGACGGGAGAGCGTCCCAACGTCTATCCCGAGCCGTTCCAGTACATCCGCAAGATGGCGTGCGCCTTCGGCTGGGACTGGGGTCCGACGCTGGTGACCGCCGGCATGTGGCGCCCGGTCCGACTGGAACGCTGGTCGACGGCCCGGCTGGCCGAGGTACGCCCGCTGGTGACGGTCGAGGCCGGCACGGGCCGCGTCGAGGTACGGGTGGAGGTCGAGCGGACCGCGCAGGGGGCGGCCCGCCCGCTCGCCGTACACGCCGCCGTCGAAGGCGGCTTCGAGGCGCGCGGCACGGTCGAGGGCACGGCCGCCGTGCTGACACTGGAGGTGCCCGACGTCTCCCTGTGGTGGCCGCGCGGCTACGGCGAGCAGCCCCTGTACGACCTGGAGCTGACGCTCGTCGAGGACGGCCCCGAGCAGCGGCCGCTGGACTCCTGGCACCGGAGGATCGGCTTCAGGACCGTGGAGCTGGACCGCTCCGCGGACGAGCACGGCACCGGCTTCACCCTGGTCGTCAACGGCGTACGGACCTTCGTCCGCGGGGTGAACTGGATCCCCGACGACGTCCTCCCCTCGCGCGTCACGCCCGAGCGGTACCGCACCCGGCTGCGTCAGACGGCCGACGCCGGAGTGGACCTGGTGCGCGTCTGGGGTGGCGGCATCTACGAGGACGACGCCTTCTACGACGCCTGCGACGAGCTGGGGCTCATGGTCTGGCAGGACTTCCTCTTCGCCTGCGCCGCGTACCCCGAGGAGCAGCCGCTGCGGGGGGAGGTCGAGGCCGAGGCGCGCGACAACGTTGTCCGGCTCATGCCGCATCCCAGCCTCGTGCTGTGGAACGGAAACAACGAGAACCTGTGGGGTTTCCGCGACTGGGGATGGGAGCCGGAGCTGAACGGCGACTCGTGGGGAGGCGGTTACTACCTGGACCTGCTGCCGCGGGTCGTCGCCGCATGCGACCCGGTCCGCGCGTATACCGCCGGCAGCCCCTGGTCGGGCTCCTGGAACCACCACCCCAACGACCCGGCGCACGGCACCCACCACTCGTGGGAGGTCTGGAACCGACGCGACTACGCCGAGTACCGGGACTCGGTGCCCCGCTTCGTGTCGGAGTTCGGCTGGCAGGCGCCGCCCGCGATGGCGACGCTGCGGCGCGCGCTGCCCGGCGAACAGCTGGCCCCCGACTCCCCCGGCATGGCGCACCACCAGAAGGCGGAGGACGGCAACGGCAAGCTGAACCGGGGCGTGGAGCGCCACTTCGAGCTGCCCGACGGCGACTTCGACCGCTGGCACTACCTCACCCAGGTCGTGCAGGCCCGGGCGGTCGCCACCGGGATCGAGCACTGGCGCTCGCACTGGCCGGTCTGCGCCGGAACCATCGTCTGGCAGATCAACGACTGCTGGCCGGTCAGCTCCTGGGCGGCCATCGACGGCGACGGCCGGCTCAAGCCGCTCCACCACGAGCTGCGCCGGGTCTACGCGGACCGCCTCCTCACACTCCAGCCGGGCGACGACGGGCCGGTGCTCGCCGTCGTCAACCAGTCCGCCGAGCCGTGGGAGGCACACGTGCGGCTGCGCCGGATGCGGGCGGACGGCGCCGAGGCGGCGGACCAGGTCCTCGATGTCACCGTCGCCGCCCGCTCGGTGCACCGGCGGACCGTGCCGAAGGACCTGGCTCCGGCCGCGCGGTCGGCCGGGGAATTCCTCGTCGCCGACAGCGCGGAGCTGCGCAGCGTGCACTTCCCGGTCGTGGACAAGGAGTTCGCCTACCCGGCTCCGCGGTACGACGTGGTCGTGGAGTCCCCGGTGGGGGCCAGGGCGGGTAATGTCGAGGTCGTGGTGACCGCGCACACCCTCGTACGTGACCTTCTGCTGCAGGCCGACCGGCTCGGACCGGACGCGGCGTGCGACACCGGGCTGCGTACGCTGCTCCCCGGCGAGCAGGTGCGCCTGCGGGTCACCGGGGCTGCCGAGACCGGTGCCAACGCCGTGCGAGCGGCACTGTTCTGCGTGGAACCGGCGTGAGCGCACCTCCCGTACGCGTCACCATCAAGGACGTCGCCGCGGCCGCAGGCGTGTCCAAGGGCGCCGTGTCGCTGGCGTTCAACCACAAACCGGGAGTCTCCGACGCCACCCGGGAGCGGATCTTCGCGGCGGCCAAGAAGCTGGGCTGGGCGCCGAACTCCTCGGCCCGCAGCCTCTCGCGCCAGTCCGTCGACACCGTCGGACTGGCCATCTGCCGGCCGGCCAGGCTGCTGGGCCTCGAGCCGTTCTACATGGAGTTCATCTCCGGCATCGAGAGCGTGCTGGCCGAGCGTGACTGCTCGTTGCTGCTGCGTCTGGTCGGTTCCCTGGACGAGGAGATCCGGCTCCAGGAACGCTGGTGGCGCGAGCGGCAGGTCGGGGGCTCGATCCTGGTCGACTTCCACCAGGACGATCCGCGGATCGCCCCGCTGCGGCAGATCGGCCTCCCGGCCGTGGCGGTCGGGCACCCCTCCCTCACCGGGGATTTCCCCTCGGTGTGGACCGACGACGCCGCCGCCGTCGCCGAGGCGGTGCGCTACCTGGCCGTACTGGGCCACCGCCGCATCGCGCATGTGGGCGGTCCCCGCGGACTGGGGCACAGCGCGATCCGGACGACCGCGTTCGAGCGGACCATGAGCGAACTCGGCCTCGAACGCGGTCCGCACGTGGAGACGGGTTTCTCGGGTGAGGACGGCGCCCGGGCCACGCGCTCGCTGCTGGTGTCCGCCGAGCGGCCCACGGCGATCCTCTACGACAACGACATCATGGCGGTCGCCGGGCTCGGTGTCGCCGCCGAGATGGGCGTCTCCGTGCCCGACGACCTGTCGCTGCTCGCGTGGGACGACTCCCAGCTGTGCCGCCTGACGCATCCGACGCTGTCGGCGATGAGCCACGACGTCCACGGCTTCGGGGCGCAGGTCGCCCGCGTGCTGTTCGAGGTGCTGTCCGGCGAGGACGTCCCGTCGCGGCCGGTCGCGACCCCGTCGCTGGTACCGCGGGCGTCGACCGCCTCGCCTAGTCGGCGGTGACGCCCCAGTAGCCGATCCGCGTCGGCCGGCCGTCGGCGTCGTACAGGACCGTGCAGTTGCCCTGGGCGCGGTCCGGGAAGCCGAGGCGCTCCGAGTCGAGGGCGTCGTCCCACTCGGCCATGGTGGGACGGCCGTGGGGAGCCCAGGTCCGTATCTCACCATCGGTCAGGGGCCGCAGATACGGGCCGTCGTCGGTCTCCGTGGCCTCGATCATGGCGGGGAAGTCCAGCACCGTCCCCGTACCGCCCGTGAAGACGTACTCGTGCCACTCCGGATCGCGCCACAGCTCCTCCATGGTCCGGCCGGGGAAGCCGTGGTCGTCCTTCGCCAGCTCCTCCTCCTGGGCCCGCCGGAAGGCGGCCGCCAGGTCGGGCTGGTAGGGGCCGGTGTCGGTCCATGCGTTGCCACCCATCGGGTCTTTCCCGTCCGCGCTGTCGCGCCCAGTCGTCCGTCCCGAACGGTTCGCCCGGGTGACGCGCAGCGTAGGGGACGGCACTGACATCGCCCGCGGGCCCGGGTCAGCCGGTCATCTCGTTCCTCTTCACCACGCACAGGGCCCAGATGATGAACCCCGACATCGCGATCATGATGACGGACCAGACCGGGTAGTACGGCAGGGAGAGGAAGTTGGCGATCAGGACGAGCCCCGCGATGCCGACGCCCGCCACGCGTGCCCACGTCGAGGCCTGGAAGAGGCCCATGCCGATGATCACGGCGGCCACGCCCAGGGCGAGGTGGATCCAGCCCCAGCCGGTGAGGTCGAACTCGTAGACGTAGTTCCGCGTGGCCAGGAAGACGTCGTCCTTGAGGATCGCCGAGATCCCTCGCAGAAGGTCGAGCACTCCGACGATCATGAGCATGACTGCGCCAAAGGTCGTCAGGCCGCCGGCCCATGCCTGCTTGGCCGTGTGCCCGCGGGAGGTGTGTGCCGACTGGGTCGGGTGTGTGGCGCTCATCGTGCCGCCCCCTTCGAGGTCGAGGTCGTGGACCCGGTTCCGTGTCCGGAGCCCGTGCTGTGCCTGGCGCCGGCACCGCTCAGCACCAGCTTCTTCGCCCTGTCGAACTCCTCTTCCGTGATGTCACCGCGTGCGCGGATCTCGGACAGCCGGGCCAGCTCGTCGACACTGCTGCGCGGTGCCTCGCCACGGCCGGCCGTGTCCCGGATATAGCTCTCGAACTCCTCCTGCTGCGCGCGTGCCTGGGCGATCTCGCGGCGGCCCATGTTCTTGCCCCGGGCGAGCACGTAGACGAGCACGCCGAGGAAGGGCAGGAAGATGACGAACGCCATCCAGCCGGCCTTGGCCCAGCCGGTCATCGAGTCGTCCCGGATGATGTCGACGACGATCCTGAAGAGCAGGACGAACCACATCACCCACAGGAAGAACCACAGCATGGTCCAGAACGCGCCCAGCAGGGGAAAGTCGTACGCGAGGTACATCTGATCGCTCATGTCTCTTCTCCGTCCCGGGCATGGGCCCAGCAGGCGATCCGTGTGATTCTCAGCGTGCTCCCGTTCCCGGCCGTCGGGATCACCCTCAGCGGGTGATCCCTCCGCGCGCACCGACTGATGAGGTGGGATCTCAGTACCCGACGGAAAGACCACGACGAGATGAGCGATCCCGCACGGGGCGACACGAGCGATCCTCCATCGGCATCTGCACAGGTGGAAGGCGCGGACACGCGAGGTCCGCGCGCGCGGGGACCTGGCCCGGGCCCGCGGGCGACGGTCGTGGCCGTCGCCCGCGCCGTGTGCCTCGCGGCCGCCCTCGTGTCGGCCTACTACCTGCTGCCCATGGACCGGATCGACTCGATCGGAGCCGCGGCCGTCCTCTCGGGCGGCCTGCTCCTCGTCCTGCTGCTCTTCCTGTGGGAGGTGCGGGCGATCCTGCGCTCCCCCCACCCCCGGCTGAAGGCCGTCGAGGCGCTGGCCGTCACGCTGGCGCTGTATCTCGTGCTCTTCGCCAACGTGTACCAGTTGCTGGAGCACTACACCCCGGGCACCTTCAGTGAGCCGCTGACCAGGACCGACGCTCTCTATCTGACGCTGACCACGTTCGCCACCGTCGGGTTCGGCGACATCACGGCGCGCTCCCAGACGGGGCGGGTCGTGGTGATGGTGCAGATGGCGGGCGGGCTGCTGCTCGTGGGTGTCGCCGCGAGGGTGCTCGCGGGCGCGGTGGAGACGGGTCTGCGGCGGCAGCACCGGGATGCTTCGCCGGATTGAGCGGCCGGGCCTCCGGCAGGAGGCCGCCCACCCTGGAGGTTGACCATGACGACACCGAGCGCTCTGACGGCCTCACTGACACCGGCCGAGAGGGCGGCGTACGGCAGGAGCGCGCGCAAGCGCTGCCCGCGCTCCGGTCACGGCTGCTTCGAGGCGGGCCCGCGACGGCCGGACCCCGTCGATCTGCTGGAGCGGCAGTCGGCCACCCGCGTACCCGAACTGGTGCCGATCCGCTACGGCCGGATGCTGGAGTCGCCGTTCCGGTTCTACCGGGGTGCGGCGGCGATCATGGCCGCGGACCTCGGGGCCGCCCCGGACACCGGTCTGACGGTGCAGCTCTGCGGAGACGCCCACCTGCTGAACTTCCGGCTGCTCGCCTCGCCGGAGCGGCATCTCGTCTTCGACATCAACGACTTCGACGAGACGCTCCCCGGCCCCTTCGAGTGGGACGTCAAACGCCTCGCCACCAGCTTCGTCATCGCGGCCCGCGCGAACGGTTTCCCCGTCGCGGAGCAGAACCTCGCGGTCGAGACGTGCGTACGGGCCTACCGGCGGCGTATGCGCGAGTTCGCCGGCATGCGCACGCTGGACGTCTGGTACGCGCAGGACGACGCCGACCACCTGCGGGAGCTGATGGCCTCGTCGATGGGCAAGGAGGCCAGGCGCCGTACCGCCGAGGCGGCCGCGAAGGCCCGGACCCGCACCCACCTCCAGGCCTTCGCGAAACTCACCCGGGTCACGGCCGAGGGGCTGCGCATCGCGCCGGACCCGCCCCTGATCACCCCGCTCCGGGATCTCCTGCCCGCTTCCTCCGGGAACCGGGAGGAGCCGGGGCGGAGCCAGGATCAGGAGAACGAGCTGCGGACCGTGCTGGAGGGGTACGCGCGGACACTGGCCTCCGAACGCCGGCACCTGTTGCGCCGCTACCGTCTCGTGGACATAGCCCGCAAGGTGGTCGGCGTCGGCAGCGTCGGCACCCGCTGCTGGATCCTGCTCCTGCTCGGCCGGGACGACGACGACCCCCTGCTCCTCCAGGCCAAGGAGGCCCAGGACTCGGTGCTGGCGGCCCACACCGGCGGTGACCGCTACGACAACCAGGGCCGGCGGGTGGTGGCCGGGCAGCGGCTGATCCAGACGGCGGGCGACATCTTCCTCGGCTGGACCCACGTCGTGGGGCTCGACGGGCGCGACCGGGACTTCTACGTGCGCCAGCTGCGGGACTGGAAGGGCATCGCGCGACCGGAGACCATGAGCCCCGGCCTGCTGCGTCTGTTCGCGCGGCTGTGCGGATTCAGTCTGGCCCGGGCCCACGCCCGCTCCGGCGACCCCGTCGCCATCGCCGCCTACCTCGGCAGCGGCGACCGCTTCGACCACGCCCTCAGCGCGTTCGCCCAGACGTACGCCGACCAGAACGAGCGGGACTTCCGGGCCCTGGGCAGCGCGGCCCGCTGGGGCAGGATTCATACGAAGAATTTGTGAGGTGCGGTGTCAGGGGGGGTACGGGGCGGGGTTACCGGCGAGGTGAGGCCTGAGGCCGTCGCCTGCGCGCTCCGCGCGTGCGAGCCTCGCTCGTGAAAGCCCCGCGCGTGGGTGCTCCGCGCGTGCGTGCCCCGCGTTGCCGGATCGCTCGGATCACGTTGCCGGATCGCTCGTATCACTCGGATCACTCGGGAACCTGGCGCATCTCCAGCACCCGCAGCCCCAGCGACCGGCAGCGGGCCAGAAGCCCGTACAGGTGAGCCTCGTCGACGACAGGGCCGTACAGGACGGTCTGGCCGGACATCGTGACGTGGTCCAGCTCCGGGAACGCTTTGGACAGCGTCTCCGAGAGGTGTCCGTCGACGCGGATCTCATAGTGCATGGGCCGCTCTTCCCAGGCTTCTCGGGGGCTGCTCGGGGCGGACGGGCCGCGTCCCGCAGCGAGCCCCTACTGCGAGCCTCCGCCCCGCCGCCGCGCCTGCCCTCACCCGCAACAGGTGACCCCGCATCACAGCAGCCGCAGCTCCCGTGCCCTGCGTACGGCGTCGGTGCGCCGGTTGACCGCCAGCTTGCGGTAGATGCTCTTGAGATGGGTCTTCACGGTGTTGACGGAGACGTAGAGGTCGGCGGCGATCTCGTCCGTGGACATCATCTGGGCCAGCAGCCGCAGGACGTCGCGCTCGCGTCCGCTCAGCTCCTCGATGACCAGCGCCGAGGGCTGTCGGGGCGTGGAACGGCCTCGGTGGCCGGGGTGAACAGGGTGGCCGTGCCCGCCGGGGCCGACCGGGAGCCAGCCCGCGGCCAGGGCGCGCGGCCGGTCGGTGCAGAGCAGCGGGCCGATCCAGGGGCCGGCTTCCAGGAACGGGCGGCGCAGCCGCTCGCGCCGGGCGTCCTGGAGCGCCCGGGTGACGAGGCGGCGTGCGGCGGCGTGGTCCCCTGTCCGGTGGGCGGCCTGGGCGCGGACCAGCGTGGCCCGGACCGTGACCGCCGGGCCGGGCCGGTCGCCGTCCGGGAGGCTGTCGATCAGGTCCAGTGCCTGGTCGGGGCGACCGGCGGCGAGCCGGGCGCGGGCCGCCTCGACCGTGCAGGCCGGCCGGTGGTGCGCCACGTTCTCCAGTAGCTTCCGGGCCGTCTCCGGGCGGTCCTGCACCAGGTGTGCGGCGGAGGCGATCAGAGCGGCGTGGTCCCGCGCCCAGGGCGAGGGCACGGCCGCCGGTACGGCGGAGTCGACCGCCGCCAGCGCGGCCCGGGTGTCTCCCCTGGCGAGCCGCAGGCGCCCCTCGGCGAGGGCCCGGGTCGCCCGGACCACCGGGTCCTCCAGGGCCGTGGGGTCCTCTCTCCTCTCGGCGAGCAGGGCTTCGGCCTCGTCGAGTTCGTCGCGTTCGATGTGCACGGCGGCCTGGACGAGCCGGCCGACGCCGGAGCCCGACCGCTGGGGCAGCCCGTACCGCTCCGCCTCGCTCACCGCCTCCAGGGCCCGGTGTTCGGCCCGGCCGGGCCAGCCCTGCAGATAGTCGATCAGCGCCAGGTGGCCGAGGCACTCCAGGCGGGGCAGCGCCATCGAAGCCCCGCCGCCGCTTGTGGCGACCGCCGACAGGGCGACGCGCGCGTCCTCGAAGCGGCCGGTCCACAGGCGGACGGAGCCGAGGTGGGTGAGCAGGAGGGCGGTGAGCTCGGGGTGCGCGTCGAGGAGGTGTCCGGGCACCTCCAGCCGCAGGCCCCGGGCCGCCTCGGCGGCCCGCTCCGCTCTGCCGGGAGCGCCCATGAGCCGCGCCGCCAGTGCTTCGAGCAGCGCACAGCTCAGCCGGGGGGCGGCCAGGGCGGACGCGTCGCTGCCGGAGGTCTCCCGGCCGAGGGTTTCCTGGTCGAGGGTTTCCTTGGCGCGGTGCAGGTGGCGCAGTCCGTGGTCGAGGTCGCGGTGCGCCAGTTCGCGCGCCGCGCGGACGAGGTCGGCGGCCGGGCCCCTGGTCGCGGGGTCCATCCGGGCGAACAGGTGGGACAGGTCCTCGCAGCGCAGGCCGCCGAAGAGCTGGCCGATCGCCAGATCGTCGACGACGGCGCCCGCGGTGAACTCCCAGTCGTCCGCGGCGGCCCCCTGGGCGAGCGCCTCGGGCAGGGCACCGGAGTGCCGCAGCCACTGGGCGGCCCGACGGCGCAGCTCCGGTTCCAGTCCGGGGGCGCACTCGCGCAGATGGGCGCGGAGGATCTCCGCGAACAGGGGGTGCAGCCGGTACCACGAGTGGCCGAGGTACTGGACGAAGGCGTTGTCGCGGTGCAGGGCGACGAGGATCGGTTCGGCGTCGGTCCGGCACGTGAGCGCGTTGACGAGATCGGGGCTGAACCGCTCCAGGACGCTGCTGCGCAGCAGCAGGTCCTGCGTGTCGGGTGTCTGCAGCCCGAGCACCTCGGCCAGCAGGAAGTCGGCCACCGTACTGCGGCTGGCCTCGAACTGCTTCACGTACAGCTCGGGATCCGGGCTCTGCCGGGCCGCGAGGGCGCAGAGTCTCAGACCCGCCGCCCACCCCTGGGTGCGCGCCACCAGGGCCCGCGCGGCGCTGTCGGGCAGTGCCAGACCGTGCAGGGTCAGGAGTGCCGTGGCCTCCTCCCAGGTGAAGGCGAGTTCGGCGTCCCGGATCTCCGTCATGTCGCCGGACGCCCGGTACCGGTGCAGGGGCAGCAGGGGATCCGTGCGGGTGATGAGCACCAGACGCAGGCCCCCGCCCGCGTGGTGCAGGACGAACCGCAGTTGCCCGGCGATCTCGGGCGCGGTCACGCGGTCGTACTCGTCGAGCACCAGGACGACGGGGCGTTCGCGCCGCTCCAGTTCGGCGGCGAGGCGCGCCAGCATCCGGTCGTCCACACGGCCGGCCTCCGCCGGGCAGCCGACCTCAGGGGGCACCGGCACCCCGGCGCCGCGCAGGGCCTCCAGTACGTACGCCCAGAACAGCCCGGGGGCACGGTCGGTCGCGTCGGCGGTGAGCCAGGCGACGGGTGTGTCCAGGCCGGCGGCCCAGTCGGCGACCAGGCAGGTCTTGCCCGCGCCCGCCGACCCGTTGACCATCGTCAGCGGTGTCAGCAGCGCCCGGTTCAGATGCTCGGCCAGCCTTTCCCTGCCGAGGAACGCGGCGGGCCTCGTCGGCAATGCGAACCGGGCACGCAGGATCGGGTCACCGCCGGGACGGGCCATGGGTGTGCCGGTGCTCTGGTCCCGCACTCCCCGCGTCCCCGGCGCGACGGAACCCTGATCCCGACCGGGGTCGTGATCGTGCTCGGAATCGGGATCGTGGCCGTCGGTCACTGCCTTGATGCTCACGGCGACTGTCCGTTCAGGCTGTGGGCAGGACATCCCTCGCCCAGCATCTCAGCCGCGGCTCCCTCGCGCGCTTCGGGCGGAGTGGGGGGTGGTCGGCGGGGCGGGGTTCAGGGGGTCCTCTATGAGGGCGCCCACTCGGCGTACTTCGTCGAAGTAGTCCGCGGCCAGGACGTCCGCGGCCTCGGTGAGCGCCTTCAGGGCGGGGACGAGGACCGCTCGGGTCTCGTCGGGGAGGCGTTCGACGAGGGCCCGGACCTCCGTGCGGCGGTGGGTGAGGACGCGGTCCACCATGTCCTGTCCGGCGGGAGTCAGCCGGAGGACGACCTCGCGGCGGTTGTCGGGGTTGGTCTTGCGGTCGACGAGGTCGAGGGACTCCAGGCGTTCCGCCATGCGCAGGGCCGTCGAGGGGTTGACTCCCAGGGTCGAGGCCATCGTGGCGAGCTTGACGGGTCCGCAGGTGCTCAGGACCACCAGCGCCCGCAGCTGCGGCAGGGTCAGGACGTCGGCCGTCGACGCCAGGGCGCGGGCCGAGATCGCGACGACGAGCCGGGACGCCGCCATCACGGCGACGGTGACCTCTTCGGCCTCCCGGTCCAGGTCCGAGGGAGAGGGAGAGGAAGGCGGGGAGGAAGGCGCCGCGGGGGGCTCGGGGGGCTCGGACGCGGGGGGTTGCGGGGAGTCGGGGTTCTGCCGCGTCATCGGGTTCGCTCCATGCCTTCGTCGCTCCGTCGCCGCCACCGTACGCCCGCCGCGCGGTCTGACCGTACGGCGTCGGTCCTTCACCCGTTGCGATCATTGCAGAATGCAATGGTACGATGTGTTCGACATCCCGACCGGCCCCCGTGCGAACCGTACGGTTCCGGCGACAAGGGCGTGATCATGGTGAAGGCCAAGTCGATACACGAAGCCTATTCGTTCGCGTGCCTGCGCTGCGGACACGCCTGGGAGGGCTCGTACGAGATCCGGCATGCCCTCGACGGCGACGGCCGGCCCCGCGCGGACTACTACGTGCGGGGCCTCAAGGTCCCTTCGCCCCTGACCGAGAACACCTGCCGGGTGTGCTGCGGAGGAACCATCAGGATCCTCCGTCCCGGCCGTGTGCGGTCCGCCCGTCCTCGTCTCGACTGACGTCGGGCCCGGTTCGGTTGTCGACCTGTGCACAGGGTGCGGAGGCGCGAGGACGCGCGTCCGCGCTCGTACCGCAGTCAGCCCACGGGCAGTGCCGCCCGTGCTCACCCGCTGACGTGCGGGGCATCGACCCGCTTCGCGTGGGCGCACCGTGCCCGGGCCGGCCCATCCGCCGTGTCCGTGCGCCCGCGTGCGGCGGGCCCCGTACGTGAGCCGACCACCCACCCTCGTCACACCGCACCCCCGGAGCCCGTTCGTGCTGCCCTCGCCCCGCCCCGCCGGGTCCCCCTCCACGCGTCCGTCGCCGTCCACGCGTAAGTCGCCGTCCCCGCCCGCGGGCGGGACCCGTCCGCACGTCGGGCTGAAGGTCCCCCACCTCGGCGACTTCCACGTGCCGCCGCGCGTCGTCGCGATCACCGCCCTCGCCGTACCGATCGGGGCCGCCGCCGCTCTGGTGGCCGTCGGGCTGCTCAAGCTCATCGCCTTCATCACCAACCTCAGCTTCCTCGGGCGCCCCGGATTCGGCGACACCGTGCCCGGCGACACCGCGCACCGCTCGCTGCTGCTCGTCATGCCCGTGCTCGGCGGTCTCGTGATCGGTCTGATGGCCCGCTACGGCTCGGACAAGATCCGGGGGCACGGGATGCCCGAGGCGATCGAGTCGATCCTCGTCGGGGGAAGCAAGGTGCAGCCCCGGATCGCCGTGCTCAAGCCCACGTCGGCCGCGATATCCATCGGCACGGGCGGCCCGTTCGGCGCCGAGGGCCCGATCATCATGACCGGCGGCGCGATCGGCTCCCTCGCGGCCCAGTTGCTGCGGGTCACCACCGACGAACGCAAGGCCCTGCTGGTGGCCGGCTCCGCCGCCGGCATGGCGGCGACCTTCAACGCGCCGCTGGCCTCCATCCTGCTCGCCGTCGAACTGCTGCTCTTCGAGTGGCGGCCCCGCTCCTACCTGCCCGTGGCCGTGGCCGCCGTCACCGCCACGCTGGTCCGCGGCCCCTTCCTGGGCGACGGTCCGCTCTTCGGCGGCGCCCACGTCCCCGTGCACATCGCCCCGGCCGCCTACGGGCTGTGTGTCGTCGCCGGTGTCACCGCGGGTCTGCTGGCGCTCGGCGCCACGGCTCTCGTCTACTTCTCCGAGGACCTGTTCGAGCGGCTGCCCCTGCACTGGATGTGGTGGCCCGCCATCGGCGGCGCGATCATCGGCGTCGGCGGCCTCATCGAGCCGCGTGCCCTCGGGGTCGGGTACGGCGTCATCGGCGGGCTCCTCACCGGCCACACCACGACCGGGCTCATCCTCGGCATCCTCGTCGTGAAGACCCTCATCTGGGGGCTGTCGCTCGGCTCCGGCACCTCGGGCGGCGTCCTCGCGCCCATGTTCATGGTCGGCGGTGCGCTCGGCGCGGCCGAGGGCCTCGTCTTCCCGCACGTCAGCCCCGGTTTCTGGGCGCTCGTCTCGCTCGCCGGTGTCCTGGGCGGTGTCATGCGTTCGCCGCTCACCGGGATCGTGTTCTGCCTGGAGCTCACCCATGAGCTCAACGCCGTGATCCCCATGGTGATCACGGCCTCCACGGCCTATCTGCTGTCCGTCACCCTGCTCAAGAGGTCGGTCCTGACCGAGAAGCTCGCCCGGCGCGGTCTGCACCTGAGCCGGGAGTACTCCGTCGACCCGCTGGAGGTCCACCTCGTACGGCAGTTGGAGACGCCGGTCGCGGTCAGTTTCCGCCACGACGAGACGGCGGGTGCGGCCACCGCGCGGCTGCGTCGCGCCCATGACGCGGCGGACGCCGACCGGCTGCTGGCCCAGCGCCTGTATCCGGTGCTGGACGAGCACGACCGCCTCGTCGGCGTGGTCACCCGCCGCGAGCTGCTGCACGCCGACCCCGCCGATCCGACCCCGCTGGCCGAGCTCGCCGCCACGGCGGTCACCGCCCATCCCGACGAGACGCTGCGGACGCTGGCCAACCGGATGGCACGGCACGGGGTGACCCGGTTGCTCGTCGTCGGGCGGGACGGCGGACGGCGGGACCCGGGTCCCGAGGCCGGGGACGCGGGACGGGTCGAGGGCATCATCAGCCTGCGCCATCTGCTGGAGGCGCGCCGCATCGATCTGCACGAGGAGCACCACGCCGAACGGCTGTTGCGCCTGCGGCGACCCCGCCGGGCCGCCACCGCGGCCCCCGCGCCCCCCGCGGTCAAGGCGGTCGGGGCGACGGTCTCGGCGGTCGCGGCCGCTCCGGCGAAGACGGCGGCCGACGCGCTCACCGGCTGACCTGCCGCTGCGGCCGGTACTCCGCCGGAGGGCCGGCCGCAGCGGGCGGGACTCAGGCGGAGGGCCGGCCGCAGCGGGGCGGGGGCTCAGCCGTGCAGGCCGGTCAGCGTGAGGAACTCGCTGCGCGAGCTGGGGTCGGTCCGCAGCAGGCCGAGGAGCGTGGAGGTCACCGTGGTGGTGCCGGCGGCCCGGACTCCCCGGAGGGTCATGCAGGTGTGCTCGGCCTGGATGACGACGCCGACGCCCTTCGGGTCCAGCTGCGTCTGCAGCCAGTCGGCGACCTGCTTGGTGAGGCGTTCCTGGACCTGCGGGCGGCAGGCGAAGTGCTCCAGGACGCGCGCCAGTTTCGACAGCCCCAGGATGCGCTGTCCGGGGAGATAGCCGATGTGGGCGGTGCCGACGAACGGCAGCAGGTGGTGCTCGCACACCGACCGGAGCGGGATGCTGCGCGCCAGGACCAGTTCGTCGTAGCCCTCGTCGTTCGGGAACGTCGTCAGGTCGAACGGGCGCGGAGTGAACAGCTCCGCGTAGGCGCGGGCCATCCGGCCCGGGGTGCCCCGCAGACTCTCGGAGTCGGTGCTGATGCCGAGCGCCCGCAGGAACTGTCCGGCGGCCTCCTCGGCCGCCGCCATGTCGGCTCCCTCCCCGACGGGAGCGACCACGTGCAGCGGGGCCCTGCGCGGTATCGCGGGTTCCGGCTCACCGCCCGGCTCGGCGTGCTGCGCGGCGGCGGGCTCGCTCTGCAGGGGCAGGGCGGTGGAGTGCGGGGTGTGGTGCGTGTACTGGATCATGTCAGCTCTCCCCGATACCCAGGGCGGTCAGCAGGACGAGGACGACGGTCACCACGGCGAAGAGCCCGTGGGCGCCGACCACGGCGAGCGGGAAGTGCCGCTCGGCCAGAGCGGCCTGTCCGCCGGCGGACACGGACGTCGAACCCGGTGCCGAAGCGGATGCCGAAGCGGTCGTCGAAGGGGCCGTCGAGGCGGTCGCGCGGCCGCGGTACACGGGGATCCAGCGGGCCAGCATGACGAATCCGAGCAGGGCGACCGGTACCAGCAGGGCGAAGGCGGTCCACGCCAGGGCGTCCTTGTCGGCGATGACGTAGACGATCCAGACGACCAGGCCGATGGCGGCCAGGGCGAAGTGGCCGAAGATCACCGGAACCGGAAGGTGGCTGTTTCCGCCGCGGGCGCCGCCCTTAGCGAGCCAGGTACCCAGCAGGTAGAAGCCGCCGAGAGCGGTGATCACCCAGGTGATGAGTGCGGCGATGTCCATGAGAGCTCCAGTGTGGTGTCGGCCGGGACGCCGGAACGGGTCGGGATCGGCCGGGACGAGTCGGGGACGTGGCTGAGGGTTCAGGCAGAGTGACGGTCCGAGCGGGGACCGGGGCCCGGGTCGGCACCGCCGTCCTGCCGGAACCCCTCCGCCTGCGTCTCCTCGTCCGCCACCCGGACGCCGTAGCGGTAGGAGAGCTTGCCGCCCAGCCACCCCGAGACGCCCAGGACGACGAACGTGGCGGCATTGAGGGCGAGCTGCCCCGCCGGAACGGCTCCCGTGGGGCCGACGCCCGCGTGCCGCCACAGGAAGTTGCCCACGTACGCGGCGGTCACCAGCAGGTTCAGCGTCATGTGGAGCAGGCCCACCCGGAACGCGCGGGTGCCGGCCGGGATGGCGAGCAGGTCCAGGAAGCCGACCATGGCGGCGCACAGGGCGCCGATCACACCGAGCGCGATCAGCCACATCGCCGCCCGGGAGAGGAACCGCGGGTCGTCCGCGAAGCGGGAGGCGATGTCGAAGACCAGGGCGGCCGCCCACGCTCCGATCGGCACGGTGACCAGCATGGGATGGAACGGGTGTCCGTACGGGCCCGCGAGCGCCGCACTGACCGGCTGTTTGGCCTGGAGTGCACGGGTCATCGCGACCACCTCCTTGTTTCACCAACAAATCTTGGTCTTATTTGCGGCGGTGGTCAAGTGGGGCAGCATGATGGCCGGGTCCTGGCACCCTTCGACCATGCGTGTTGGCGTTAACGCGTTACGGTGAAGAGGTGACCTCCGACATGACTCCACCGACCGCCCCGACGCCTCAGAGCACACCGGCCCCGGAGGCGGCCTCCGCTCCGCCCCCGGCCACCGGTGACGCCGCGATCGACTCCGTCAGCGCGCTCGGCGAGGGCACCCGGCGGCAGATGTTCGCGTACATACGCCGGGCCCGCAGGCCGGTCACCCGCGACGAGGCCGCCGCCAGCGTCGGTATCTCCCGCAAGCTCGCGGCGTTCCACCTGGACAAGCTCGTCGACGCCGGTCTGCTGCGCGCCCGCTACGGCTCCCCCACGGGCATCCGCAAGGTCGGCAGGCAGCCCAAGGTGTACGAGCCCACCGCCACGCCGATCCACGTGAGCATCCCGGACCGGCGGCACGAGTTCCTGGCCGATCTGCTCGTCCAGGCGGTCACGACGGAGGGCGAGGAGGAGACCGGCGCCCAGGCCGCCGCGCGTGCCGCGAGGGAGCGGGGGCACGCCCTCGGCGAACGGGAGCGCACCGAACTGCGCCCCGGACGGCTCGGCACCGAGCGTGGCCTGACCCTGTGCGAGCGCATGCTCGATGAGCATGGCTTCGAGCCCTCGCGGGAGGCACCGGACCGGCTGCGGCTGCGCAACTGCCCCTTCCATCCCCTCGCCCAGCGGGCCCCGGACCTCGTCTGCACCATGAACCACGCGTTTCTCACGGGGTACCTGGAGGGACTGCGCGCACCGGCCGTGGAGGCCGTCCTCGCACCCCGGCCCGGTGAGTGCTGCGTCGAGCTGCGCCGCGCGGCGGCCTCGGAGGAGAGCGGGGCGGCGGAGGACGCGTAAGGGCCGGACCACCGTCGGCGGCTCCGCTCGGACCGGAGAAGGCCGCCCTTCCGGGCCGGGACGCCACCGCTCCGGGCCGGGGGAGCCGCCGTCCGGCCCCTCCGAGCGGGAAACGCCACGGTTCCGGACCGTGGGCAGGCCCCGCCCGCGCCCGGTGACGCCGCCGGCAGGAGTCCGCGCCGCGGAACGGCCCACCGTGCCGTCCCTCAGCCGAGGACCGGCTGCTCCCCCTCGCCCTGGCCGCGGTAGCGCAGCAGCAGCATCGCCGCGTCGTCGTGAGGCGGTCCGCCCGCGTGCCGTACCAGGTCCTCACGGAGCGTCGCCAGCGCGCTGTGGGCGTCGGGGTCCTTCAGCAGGTCGGCCCGGTCGCCGAGGGGGTAGAAGACGCCCAGCTCGTCGCGGGCCTCCGTGACGCCGTCGGTGTACAGCAGCAACTGCTCGCCCGGCTCGAAGTCCACATGGAACGGTTTCGGCCCGTCGCTGCCCTGGATGCCCAGGCCGAGCGGGAGGGCGAAGGCGGCGGGCTGCGGAAAGTCCGCGGTGCCGTCCTCGCGGACCAGCATCGGGGCCGGGTGGCCGTAGTTGAGGAAGATCACCCCTTCGCCGGCGCGGACCTCGGCGAGGATGGCGGTCACGAACTTCTCGCCGCCCAGCTCCCGCTCCACACTGCGCTCCAGGCGCTCGCCGACCCCCACCAGGCCGGGCTCGTCGTGAGCGGCCTCGCGGAAGGCGCCGAGCACCACGGCGGCGGTCTCCACGGCGGCCAGACCCTTGCCCTGCACGTCACCGACGATCACCCGGATGCCGTGCGGCGAGGCGACGACCTCGTACAGGTCTCCGCCGATGCGGGCCTCGGCGACCGCCGACGTGTACGACACCGCCGCCTGCAGGGGGCCGGCCGTCAGCGGAACGGGGCGCAGCAGGACCCGTTGCGCGACCTCCGCGATGGACCGGACGCTGGCCAGTTCCGCTTCCCGGCGGCCCCGCATCACCGCGGCGGCCACACCCGCGCCGGTCACGCCGACGACCGACGCCATCGCCGAGAAGCCCCGGCGTTCCTCGAACAGTCCGTCGTACAGCCCGAGCGCGACGCACAGCAGCAGGGCCAGGGCGCCGATGAGGGCCGTACGACGCCATCCGCCGACCAGTCCGGAGAAGGCGGGCCCGAGCGACACCAGGGGCAGGAAGCCCACGCCCGCCCCGACCGCCACGTCCGCGACCGCGACGACCGCCATCACCACGAACGGCATGTAGGACAGCGCCGTGAAACCGGCTCTCGGTCTCTCCTCGGCCATGGTCTTCTCCAGCGTGAGTGGTCTCGGGGTGCCCGAGGCCGCCGCTGCCCGGCGCCCCTCCCCGACATTTAGACTATGCAATGGTCACCCCGCGTGAAACGGACCCCGCCCGACCCTTTACGCAATCGAGGCCGCACCACCTGTTTCCGCCCCGCGAAGACACCGCGACGGCACCACACCCGGCCTCTTGCCGCACACACGCCCACCACCGCCCGGCGGATCCCCACCAGTCCCGCACCGGGCCCAGTTGACGCGCCTCCCATCGCGACGGCCACCTGGGGCCGGACGGGCCTCGAACCGCCACAGGCGCCGGCCACTCGCCATCCCGAACGCGCCCTCGCCGCCCGGCACTTCAGCATGGTCCGACCGTCGTCGGCCGCGCAGCCCACCCAGGCGTAAATGGGGCCGAGCGCGGCACAGTCGCCGCCCACCGGATGTCTCGGCCCGGCAGCACCGCACGGCCCGCACTGTCGTCGCCATGGGGCGGCGACGAAGGGCGGCAGCGGGGCAACGGAAGCACGAGCCCGGGCACCGGAGTCGGCTCAAGGTCGTATAGCCAGTGATTTCAGGCGGCCTCTATACTCGGGCGACCGTCACGGGCCTGCACGGACAGCAATAGCGGAGGGGTTCCCTCCTTTTACCCCGGCCCTGACCCACCCTTTTCAGTGCATCCGTACGACCATATACACGTCGCAAAAATGTACGACTCAGAGTGACTCTCCTCAATAGGCTTATATGCATGGGAGCAAGCGATGACGCAGCAGGTCCTCCTGCACATCGAGGGCGCGGACAGCTACGAAACAGCCGAGATCACCGGCCAGTTACGCGACGAGATCCTCGGTCTGGACGTGGAGGCGGTCGACCGCGGGACGTCCGGAGAGCCACCGGAGGGCAGCAAGGGTGATGCCTCCCAGTTGGGCGAACTCGTGGTTCTGCTGGCCGGTTCCGGGATAATTCCCATGCTCGTCCAACTGGTGCGCGAGTGGACATCGAGGCGCAACAAAACCAAAGTGACCATTACCTATGGAAACAGGCGACTCGAGATCGAGGACGTCGAGACCGAGCGACAACAAGAGGCTGTCGCCGCCTTTCTCCGGAATCTCAGCGAATAGCCTGGGAGTGTCACGCATGGACAGCGGGGCAAGGAAGGCCCTTCTCGTTTCGACGGACGAGTACGCGGACAGCTTCTTCCACCGTCTGCGGGCACCGGGGGCGGACAGTCAGGGGCTGACGGAAGTACTGCGGGACGAGGAGATCGGTGATTTCACCGTCCAGCCGCTGCACAACAGCAGGGCCTCCGAGGTGAATCTGGCCATTGAAGACTTCTTCACCGAGTCAAGCGTCGACGACACCCTCGTGTTCTATCTGTCCGGGCACGGAGTGAAGGACCTGAGCGGCCGCCTCCACTTCGCGATGACCGATTCCCGCCGGGACCGCCTCGGATCCACCGCGCTGGCCTCGTCCTTCCTGTACGAGCAACTGATGCGCAGCCGGAGCCGGCGGAAGCTGGTGATACTCGACTGCTGCTACGCCGGGGCCTTCCCCTTCGCGGCTGAGGAACGGCTGTACCTGGAGGCCGCCGCCCCGGCCTTCCTGGGCGGCCGGGGCACGGCGATCATCGCGTCGTCCGCGTCCATCGAGTACTCCTTCGAGAAGACCGACCTCCCGGGCAGCGGTGACGACGCATCCTCGTCCCGGGGGCCGGGCGTGACGTCCATCTTCACGGAGTGCCTGATCAGCGGCATCAGAACCGGCGCGGCCGATCTGGGCCGGGACGGTCTCATCGACGCCGCCGAACTCTACGACTACGTCTACAGAGAGGTGAAGAGCCGCCTTCCCGAGCAGACTCCGACGTTCAGCAGTCGGCTCGAGGGCAAGCTCGTGATCGCGAGGAGCCGGCACGGCCAGGCTCCGCCGCTGCCCGACACCACAGCCACCGCACCGGAGGAGCTGAGGATCACCATGGACGCCGACGGGACCATGAACGTCTCCCTGGGCAGGCGCTCGGTCCTCTTCGGGGCGGCCGGGCTTCTGGTGCGCCCATCGGCGAGAACGACGGCCGACGAGACGCGGTCCTGGGACGTGCAGCTGGTGCACCGGTACGACCAGGGCGTCGACTTCGCCCGTCACATCGAGCAGCGCTGGCCCGGCACCCAGGTGTCGAACTACCAGGCGGGCGACAGTTTCGACTTCCACGTCTCCTTCCCCGGCGGACGGACCTTCTGTGGCGCCTCATCAGAGATGCGGGTCTACTCCGAGTCCGTGGCACGGGCGGACGGTGTCCACGTGATCGTTCCCCGGGCGGGGCACGCCCGCGAGTTCCTGCGCCGTCCCCAGCCCTCGTACGTGGTCGGCGCCTGCCGCGACGAGGCGGGCGAGCGGTTCTTCGTCCTCTCCAAGGAGGCCGCCCGGCAGCAGCTGCGCAGGCAGCGCGACGAGGGACGCGCCCGCGTCTTCGTCCCGGCGGCCAACGAGGTCGACGACTTCGTCTACGGAGTCCTGTGGGCGGTGCACAATCTCGACAGCGCTCTCCTGGAGGACGACCGGCTCCTCGCCCAGACCAAGGTGGACCTGTCGCAGTACCAGAGCCTGCGCAGTTCGTCCGCGAGCACGGATCTGATCACCGAGCTGAACCCGGTCTCCCGCGCCTGGCTGGGCTCGGACTTCTGTGCGGACTACATCACGGCGAACCTGGCGAGCGACCCGAGACCGCCGTCCTTCTGGACCAGGGAGCAGACCGGTGAGGAGGCCTGCCTCTGGCTGTTCGTGGCTCACAAGTTTGAATACCTCAAGCAGACCAGTCAGCTGGACGGCGACCCGTCCGTCCGGTCCTCGCGTGCCTTCTGCATCCCCGAGGACGTGGTGCGCAAGGCCCGACCGCACGAGAGCATCCTGCTCTTCCTCGCCGCCGCGCTGATGGAGGCCTTCGGTATCGACGCGCTCGTGGCGACCGACGCCCGGCTCAGTGATGTCGAGGGCTTCGTCCTCATCCCCGGCAACCGTGCGCTGATCGCCAACTGGGTGCGGTCCGAAGGCATCTGGCACGTGGACACCAAGTCCGGCACACGGGCGCTGACCAGCTTCTCGGATCCGCTCGGAGAGGCTGCCCGGTCCATGCTCCAGCGGCAGGGCGGTTCGCTTCAGCGGCTTCTGGCCCTGGCGGACTACCTCGGGATCGACTGGGCCTGGCTGAAGGACCGGTGCCGGCGGCTCGCGGAGGCAGGACCGGCCGGGGTGGTCCACCCGCGCAGCCGTCTCGTCTCGCTCGACGGGCTGACCGCCGCCTGCCGTTTCATCGCGTTCGGTGAAGAGCCCCCTCGGGACTGACAGAGCAAGAAGAGAGAAGGAGGACGGCACAGCGTGCGAAGTCACCGTCTGACCACTGGCCACACCTACGGTCTGCGCCTGGATCCGGGGGAGGACTTCCTGCCGGCTCTGCGGACGTTCTGCCACGAGGAGGGCATCGAGCAGGGTTACGTTCCCATGTTCCTCGCCGCCTTCTCCGAAGTGGAGGTGGTCGGCACCTGCGAGAAACTCGAGAACCCCTCCGCACCGGTGTGGTCCACGGTGCATCTGACCAATGTCGAGGCCATCGGCTGCGGCACCCTCGCGCACGACCCTGAGACCGGGCTCGTCCTGCCGCACATCCACACATCCGTCGGCCTGAAGGAGAGGTCGGCGACCGGCTTCACCAGTCACCTGCTGAGCGCGCGTATCCAATTCATCGCGGAGCTGGTGGTCGTACAAGTGACATCACCGCGGATGGGCCGCCCGGCCGACCCCGGCCTGTACGACGTCCCACGGCTCACGTTCGGGACGTACGACCTGCCTTGAACAAGGGGCTCTCCACCACCTCACGCGATCGACGAACGACCGGACGGGGGACACGGTGAAGGCGTATGTGACCATGGCCGCGTTGTGCGGGCTCTTCCTCCTGGGCTGCCGGGACCGAGCGCAGCGACGGAGACCGCTGCTGCGCGTCTATCCGCTGATCGGCCGGTTCTCCCGGCTGGTGGTCCGCTTCAGCCGCCGTGTCGACCCCTCGTCGCACCGTGCGGGGCCCTTCACGTCGTCCGACATGCGGGACATCAGGACACGGGCCCTCACCGGCGCGTCGGCCGCCTCCTTCGGCAGCCCTCCGCCGCCGACCGGCCCCGCCCGGCCCCTCGCGGCGGACATCGCGGTCGTTCCCGTGGCTCCGTTGCCGTCGCGCGGTGTGACGCTCGACGGCTCCGACGGCAGGGAGCGACTCATGGCTCACCTCAACTTCGGCGCCATGGGCTACGGGCCGGTCAGCGCCAACACCATTCGCGCGGTCGCGTTGGCCGCCGCGGACGTCGGCTGTCATCAGAACACGGGAGAGGAGGGCATCCTCGGCATCCTCGGCATCCACCTGGACGGTGGGACGAGCGCCCCGTTCGTGTGGCAGATCGGGACGGGCTACTGGGGGTGCCGCGACGCCGACGGCTCCTTCTGCCGCGATGCCTACGTCCGCACTGCCGCCCTGTCGCAGGTCGACTGCATCGAACTGAAGCTTTCCCAGGGCGGCAAACCGGGAGCCGGCGGGATGCTGCCGGCCCGCAAGAACACCCGAAGCGTCGCCCGTGCCCTCGGTGTCGCCCCGTTCACGGATGTCGTGTCGCCCCCTCAGCACTCGGCGTTCGACTCGACGGAGTCCATGCTTGAACATGTGGCGCTGATGACGGAGCTCTCCGGGGGCAAGCCCGTCGGCGTCAAACTGTGCGTCGGCTCGCGCCGTTCGGCTCGTGCGCTGGTCTGCGCCATCATCCGGACCGGGATCAGCCCGGCGTTCATCACCGTGGACGGCGCCGAAGGTGGCACCGGGACGTCGATCCGCGAGTTGCAGGACCACGCGGGAATGCCGGCGTTCGAGGCGCTGCGGCTGCTGCACGAGGAACTCGGGCAGTCCGGGCAGCGCGAGCGGGTGCGGCTGTTCGTGTCGGGCGGTGTCAAGAACGGCTTCGACCTGTTCACCATGTTGTGCCTGGGCGCCGACGCCTGTTTCTTCACCAGGGCACCGCTGATCGCCATGGGATGTGTCCAGGCCCGCCTGTGTCACACCGGCACCTGCCCGTCCGGCATCGCGGCACAGTCGCTCTGGTCCCGTTCCGCAGTGCATCCGCCGACCCAGGGCCGTCAACTCGCCGCCTACCACCGAACGGTGACGGACGGCCTGGCCCAACTGATGCGTGCCTGCGGCCGACGGACCGTGAGCGAGCTCGACGCCTCGTGCCTCATACGGCCCGACGGGCACCCCTACAGCTAGCACCCGCGTCCGTCCGCCCGCATCGGCCGGTCGTTCCCGCTCCGCCCCCACGCCGTCACCATCGGCCGACCCCGACACGAACTCAGGACATCTCTCTCATGACGTTCTCCCCGAACTCTCCGCTCGCCGGCCGGACCGTCGCTGTCTTCTCGCTCGGCGGCACGATCGCCATGACCACCGACCCGGTCACCGGCGGTGTGGTGCCCGCACTCTCCGCGAAGGACCTGCTGACCGCGGTTCCCGCGCTGCGGGAGACGGGAGTCGTCGTACGGGTTCAAGACTTCCGGCAGCTTCCGGGTGCCTCCCTGCGGATCGAGGACATCGTGGACCTCGCATCGGCCATCGGGGCCGAGCTGGACGCGGGCGCGGACGGAGCGGTGGTGACGCAGGGCACGGACACCATCGAGGAGACCGCCTTCCTCCTCCATCTCCTGCACGACCGGCCGGAGCCGGTGGTCGTCACCGGCGCCATGCGCAACCCCACTCTGCCCGGGGCGGACGGGCCGGCGAACCTCCACGCCGCAGTGCTCGTCGCGGCGGACCAGGCCACCCGAGAACTCGGCTGCGTGGTCGTGCTCAACGACGAGATCCACAGCGCCGTCCAGGTGCGAAAGTCCCACACCACCAGCACGGGCGCCTTCACGTCCCCCGGCGCCGGGCCGGTGGGCCGCGTGCACGAAGGGCGGCCCACGATGGTCTGCCGCCCACTGCTGCCCAGCCTCCCCCGCCTGGCCCGAAGTTCGGCCGGCACCGCCCAAGTGGGGCTGTACACCGTCACGCTGGGGGATGACGGCACCCATCTGGAGTCCTTCGCCGGCGGGTACGACGGACTGGTGGTCGCGGCCTTCGGCGTGGGTCATGTGCCACGGAGCATGGTCGGCACACTGGAGCGCCTGGCCGCCGGGATGCCCGTCGTCCTCTGCTCCCGCGTGGGCGACGGTCCCGTCCTGAAGGAGACATACGGCTTCCCCGGGTCCGAGAAGGACCTGCGTACCCGAGGGCTCATCGGCGCCGGATCCCTCTCCCCGTACAAGGCGCGCCTGTTGCTCATCCACCTGCTCACCGGCTTCGGCCCGTCGGGGTCCACGGACATCCGCGCCGCATTCGCGGAACTGGAAACACCGAGCTGACGTCTCCCGCCGACCCGCTCGGCGCATCGCCGAGCCGGGCCGACGGCGCCTCACGGGGGAAGCGCCGAACTCGGCGATGACGGTGCGACTCCCCCTTCCGTGATCCACGTCATGCCCGCCGATGCGGTGCCGCGAAAAGCGATCTTTGGTGGGGGTACATCCGATTCGGGCGCATTCGGTGACATCGCCCACTCTTCGGGTGCGAGGCCTAGGCAATGTCTTGTTTGTCGTCGACAGTTGAACGGAGCCGGGCACCCGTGTCCGGGGACGTACCGCCTTCGGGGTCTCTCCCCGGAGCGCGCGCAGGGCGTTCCCGGCCTTTTCCGGCCTCCGTCCGTTCTGTCGAATTCCCGCTCGTCACCCGCGTGTTGTCGTCGTGCCCGCTGTGCGGCGCGAAGGCCGCGCGTGGCCACGACCCCCCGCACTCGAACCACGGAAAGCACCGACCGACATGAGCAATTCCCGGGACATCCCCGTCCAGCCGCACGTCGTCACCGCCGCCGAGGTCGTACCCGGTGACCTTCTCGCCCTCCGCGAGAAGGACGTGACCGAGCACACGTGGTACGTCGTGACACACACGCTTCCGGAGACTCCGGAGACGATCCGGATGACGCTGCGGCCGCCGCTCGGCGGCACGGATCATGACGAGGTGCTCGGGCGCGCCAGTGCCGTGACGGTGGGTTCGCGGCGGATGAACGTCCAGGAGATCCCGCTGGTCACCTCCAGCGACCTCGGATCGGTGGAGTTCCACGAGGGCGACCGGGTCACCTCGCTGCGCGTCGTCGACCCCGCGGCCGAGGCGGAGTCGCACACACGGCGGTGGGGGCTGTGGCACCGGGATCTGGACCAGCCGGGCGAGCGGCCGCTGACGGACGACGAGATGCGCTCCCTGGCCGAGCGGGCCGGCGGCCGGGAGTGTGTCGTGCGCCACCATCCCCGGCCGAAGCAGCGGCCGGACGCCCACGCGCCGCGCCGCGTCGTCGTGACCGGGGTGGGCGCCGTCACACCCCTGGGGGTCGGTGTGGACGCACTCTGGCAGGGGCTGAGCGAAGGCCGTTGCGGCATACGGGAGTTGGAGGGCGAGGAGTTCGCCGGGCTGCCCGTACGGGTGGCCGGGACCGTGCCCGTCGACCCGGCCGAGGTGCTGCCCCGGCCGCAGGCGCGGCGGATGAACCGCGCCGCCCAGTTCGCGGTGATCGCCGCGCGGGAGGCCTGGCAGGACGCCGGGTTCGACGCGTCCGGCACGGACGGGAGCGGGCTCGACCCCGAGCGGGTCGGCGTGTCCGTGGGCGCCATCCTCGGCGACGCCTCCGTCCTGGTCGGCGGCGACCGCAAGCTTCGGGACAAGGGGGCGCGTGCCGTGTCCCCGCTCACCACGCCGATGACGGTGCCCTCGCAGGCCGCCTCCCAGGTGTCGCTGGACCTGCACATCACCGGCGAGGCCCGGACCGTGACCAGCGCCTGCGCCTCCGGGACGGAGGCCATCGGGCAGGCCATCGACCGCATCCGCCTCGGCCGTGTCGACGTCGCCGTCGCCGGGGGCGCGGAGGCGGTCGTCACCCCGGCGATCATGGCCTCCTTCGCCGCGATGCGCGCCCTGTCCGCGCACGGCCTGGATGCCGGCACCCCTTCCCGGCCCTTCGCCAAGGACCGCGACGGCTTCGTGAACGGCGAGGGCGCGGGCTTCCTGATCCTCGAGTCCGAGGAGCACGCACGCGCCCGCGGCGCCCGCATCTACTGCGAGGCGGCCGGCTGGGGGCTGTCCGCCGACGCCCACCACATGGCCGCGCCCGACCCGTCCGGCCGCGGTGTCGCGCTCGCGCTGCGCCGCGCCGTCCAGGACGCCGGCGCCCACGCCGTGGACGTCGTCCACGTCAACGCCCACGCCACCGCCACCGTCGACGGCGACCTCGCCGAGGCGACGGCCCTGCGGACGGTCCTGGGCGACGGCGTGCCCGTCACCGCGCTGAAGGGCAGCCTCGGGCACCTCCAGGGGGCCGCGGGCGGGGTCGAGGCCGTCGCCGCCGTCCTCACGCTGCACCACGGGGTCATCCCGCCCACCATGGGCTGCGCCGAGCAGGACGACGCCATCGGCCTGGACGTCGTGACAGACACCCCGCGGGCCCTGCCCACCGCGGGTGACCTGGCCCTCAGCAACTCGTTCGGTTTCGGCGGCCACAACGCCGTACTGGCGCTGCGGCGCACCGCGTAGTCCCTTCCGGGGGGGGCGGACCGGGCCCGGGGGCTCCTACGCCGACGTGCGCTTGCGGGCGGCGGTCTTCCTGGCCGGCGTCTTCTCGGCCGCCGTCTTCCCGGCCGCCGTCCCCTTCGCGGAGGTCTTCTTCGCCGTCTTCTTCGCCGCCGTCTTCTTCGCCGCTGTCTTCTTCGCCGCTGTCTTCTTCGCCGTCTTCTTCGCCGCCGTTCTCCCGGCGGTCCCGCTCTTCGCCGCGGACGTCTTCTCGGCGGAGGCGCGGGCTCCGGTGCCGGAGCGGGGCGCGGGCTTCCCGGACGTCTTCTTCGCCGTGGACCTCTTCGAGGCGGCCGTCCCCTCCGACGCGGCCGTCTCCTCCGAGGCCGCCGTCTCCTCAGAAGCCGCACGCGACGGCTTCCCGGCCGAGGTCCCGCGCCTCGGCGTCTTCCGGTTCCGCAGCCGGGTGACCTCGGCGTCCGCGCCGGTGCCCTCGTCGCCGCCGGCTCCCTTCGCGCCCTTGGCCGCCTGCACACTGCGCTCCAGCGCGGCCATCAGGTCGAGGACCTTGCCACCCTCCTCCGCGGGGGCGGCGGGCACCTGCGCACCGGACGCCTTGGCCGCGACCAGCTCCTCGACGGCCTCGCGGTAGTCGTCGTGCAGCTCGTCCAGGTCGATCCCGCCCAGGGTCTCCATCAGCGCGTCCGCGAGGTCCAGCTCCTTGTCACGCACCGTGACGCCGGTGTCGGGGGCCACTCCGTCGGTGGCACGGATCTCGTCCGGCCAGAGCAGAGCGTGCATCACGATGACGTCGCCCACCACCCGCAGCATCCCCAGCCGCTCGCGCCCGCGCAGCGCGAACTTCGCGACGGCGACCTTCCCACTGCGCTTCAGGGCCTCGCGCAGCAGGGTGTACGGCTTGGTCGCCGGGGCCCCGTTCGCCGACAGGTAGTACGCGGTGGCCATCTGGAGGGGGTCGATCCGCTCGGCCGGCACGAAGGCCGTGATCTCGATCGTCCTGGCGGTCGGAAGCGGCAGGTGGGACAGGTCCTCGTCGGTGATCGGGACGACCGTGCCGTCCGAGTCCTCGTACCCCTTGCCGATCTCACCGGGCGTGACCTCGCGGTCCTCCAGCTCGCAGAACTTGCGGTAGCGGACGCGGCCGCCGTCCTCCAGGTGGATCTGGCGGAAGGAGACCGAGTGGCTCTCCGTGGCGGTCATCAGCTTGACCGGGATGCTGACCATGCCGAAGGAGATGGCGCCGTTCCAGATGGATCGCACGTACCGCACCCTTCGCTCGGAACAGGCAATACCGGCTGTTTTCGTGGGATTCTCATCGTATGACGCCGATCACGGAGGTGGAGGGGCGGCGGCTGGCCCTGTCCAACCTGGAGAAGGTCCTGTACCCGGCGGCCGGCTTCACCAAGGGCGAGATGCTGCACTACTACGCGACGACGGCCGACCCGCTGCTGGCCCATCTGCGGGACCGGCCGGTCTCGTTCCTGCGCTACCCGGACGGCCCGGACGGCCAGGTCTTCTTCACGAAGAACGTGCCGCCCGGTACGCCCGAGTGGGTCACCACGACCGAGGTGCCCCGCGCCGAGGGTCCGGCCCGGATGGTGGTCGTCCAGGACCTCCCCAGCCTGATGTGGGCGGCGAACCTCGTCACCGAGTTCCACACGCCCCAGTGGCGGGCCCAGGCGGCCGACATCGCCGACCGCCTCGTCTTCGACCTCGACCCCGGGGCGCCGGCCACGGTCGTCGAGTGCTGCGAGGTGGCGCTCTGGCTGCGGACCCGGCTCGCCGAGGACGGCATCGAGGCGTACGCGAAGACGTCGGGGTCCAAGGGGCTGCACCTGCTGGCCGCGCTGGAGCCGGTCCCGTCGGGCGAGGCCAGCGCCTACGCGAAGCGGCTCGCCGTCGAGGCGGAGCGGGAGCTGCCCGGGCTCGTCGTCCACCGGATGACCCGCAGCCTGCGCCCCGGCAAGGTGTTCGTCGACTTCAGCCAGAACGCCGCGCGGAAGACCACCGCCGCCCCGTACACCCTCCGGGCACGCCCCGAGCCCACCGTGTCCGCGCCGGTGACCTGGGACGAGGTCGAGGACTGCGCGGAGCCGGAGGCCCTCGCCGTACGGGCCGGGGACATGGCCGCGCGACTGCGGGAGCACGGTGACCTGCTCGCGCCCCTCCTCGACCCGGACCGTACCCACCCGCTGCCCCGGCCGGTGTGATCGATCGCGGGGCCGCCACCGTCCGCTCACCCCCGCAGCCACACCCCGCTGTCCCCGGCTTTCACACCCGCAGCCACGCCTTGCGGTCCCTGGCCATCGTGTGCAGCGCCTCCACGTCCGCCGGCTTCAGCACCCCGCCCGCCCCGGTCAGCGCCGTGAGGTCGGTGTCCCGGACCACGCGCACGTCCGCCACCGGTGCCGTGACGGCCGGGGCGTCGCAGCCCACCAGGGCCAGGACCGGGTGGACCTCGGCCGTCAGGGCGTACGAGGCACGGTCGGCGTCCGCCCGTACCCGGCGCAGCAGGGGACGTGCCTCACGACGGCCCACGGTGACCATCGGGCCGGCGACGAGGACGCGCTGCCGGCGGGCGTGGAGGGTGTGGACGCAGAACAGGCCGCCGGGGCCGATGAGCAGGTGGTGGATGCGGTCGCCGCCCGGCAGGGGGATGGAGTGCAGCGTGTGACAGCCGGCGCCCGCGAGGCGGTCGAGGGCCTCCCCCACCGCCTGCTCGGCGGCGAGCGCCCGGCGGCGCGGGTCGGGGCGCAGGCGGCGCGCCGGGCCGGGGAAACGGTCGAGGTCGATCAGCAGCGCCTCGCCGGGCCGGTTCGGGGCGAGGTCGTCGTCCGGGGGGAGCGTGAGACCGGCGAGTCCGGCGGCGGTGAGGACGGGGGGCGGCCCGACGGTGACGGTGCCGGTGAGGAAGGGGGCCAGGGCGTGGAGGACGTCCTCGCGGCAGTCCTCGCGGAGCAGGCTGACCCGGGCGGTCTCACGGTCGTACCAGGCGACGTTCCTCCCGTCGGTGAGGCAGACGTACAGACGTTCCTGCCCGTGCCACCGGGCCGGCACGACGCGCAGTCCCTTCATGCACCATCACCCCGGTCCATGGGAGCAGGCAGGGTGCTCGTGGGGCAAGAACCCGGCTACCGTGGGGAGGAGTTGGAGAGCTGGGGAGGCGCTGTTGCGGACCCGCCGAGAACAGTCCGACGTACCGGCCCCGGACCACCCGTGGAGCGAGATCGTGCCCGGCCTGTGGATGGGCGGACACGAGTACCGCGATGGTTCCGGCGGGCGGGAGCTCGCCGTCGTGCACGACGAGTTCGACCTGGTCCTGACCATGCTGCGGCTCCCGGGGTACGGCCCCGATCCGGGCGTCGAGCACCACGTGTGGCCGATCCCGGACGGTCCTCTCGACGGTACGCAGCTGGCGGGCGTGATGCGACTCGCGCAGGCGGCGGGCGACGGTCTGGACGAGGACCGCCGGGTGCTGGTCCGCTGCTTCCACGGCTACAACCGCTCGGGGCTGGTGGTGGCGCACGCCCTGGTCCGCGCGGGGCGCGACACGGACGACGCGATCCGGCTGATCAGGGCCCGTCGCTCGCCCTGGGCCCTGCACAACGAGCTGTTCGTGGAGTATCTGCGGGCCGGTCTCGCGACGGCGCGGCTGCTGGAGGAGCTGCGGGACTGACGCGCCGGTGCGCGGCCGGGCCCGGCCAGGTTCCACGGCGCCTTCCCATCTGCCCCGATGCCCGCATCGCGCGACTCTCCGATGGCGCAGCGTGATCTGCGTGAGCCCAGGCGTGACCGTAATGTGGCGATTAGTCAGATATCCACCTGTGTACCGCCTCTTCCAGGAGGAGCCCTCCATGTCCCTGCGGACCACCTGCACCCGTCTCGCCGTGACTCTCGCCGCGGGCAGCCTCGTCGCCCTGGCCGGAGCGACGCCCTCCCTCGCCGACGACGACTGGGAGCCGGCGCAGAACCCCAGCAGCTCCCCGGCGAACACCGGACGCGACGACAACGGCTCGGGCACCGGTGCGGGCACCGGACGCGACGACAACGGCTCCACCGCCACCCCCGGACGCGACCAGAACGACGCCCAGCCGGGCAACGGCGACACCGGCACCGCGCCGAACACCGGCACCGCCAACGGCCACAGCAACAGCAACAGCAACAGCAACAGCGCGCACGGTGACCAGCACGAGGACGACAACGCCGTCTACCGGGGCCGGATCACCGCTCGCGGCGGTCTTGTCCTGCGCAGCGCGCCGACGCAGCGCAGCGCCGTGATCCGTACCGCGCACCACGGCGAGATCGTCAACATCTACTGCAAGGCCCCCGGCCAGCGGGTGGACGGCAACCCGCTGTGGTACCTGCTGACCGACGGAACCTGGGCCTGGGGCTCCGCGCGCTACATCGACAACGTCGGTCCGGCCCCCCGCTGGTGCTGACGCGGGCGAAGAGCACCGGCACGCCGATGGCGGCGGATCCGCCCGCCCCGCCGCCCCGGCGCCGCGGCGTCGAGCTCGCCCTCCTCGTCCTGGCCGTCCTGCTCTCCGTGTACGGCTACTGCGCCGTGGGCCTCGCCCACGACGGCACCGTTCCCCCCGGCGCCGCTGGTTACGGCGCCGGGCTCGGCGTGCTCGCCCTTCTCGCGCACATCGCCGTGCGGCTGCGGGCGCCGGACGCCGATCCGCTGCCGCTGCCGATCGCCGTGCTGCTCAACGGCCTGGGCCTGGTCCTGATCTACCGGCTCGACCTGGAGACGCCCGACGACCAGGCGGCCACCACGCAACTCGTCTGGTCGGCGCTCGGCGTCGCGCTCTTCACCGGGGTCGTGCTCCTGCTGCGCGATCACCGGGTGCTCCAGCGGTACACGTACATCTGCGTCGTCGCGGCGCTCGCCCTGCTCATCCTGCCGATCTTCTTCCCCTCGGTGAACGGCGCCCGCATCTGGCTCCGCGTCGCCGGCTTCTCCATCCAGCCCGGCGAGTTCGCGAAGGTGCTGCTCGCCGTGTTCTTCGCCGGCTACCTGGCGGCCAACCGCTCCGCGCTCGCGTACACGGGCCGCCGGATCTGGCGGTTCGGCCGCCTGCGGGTGCCCCCGGGGCGGGTCCTCGGACCGATCGTCGCGATCTGGCTGCTGAGCGTCGGGGTACTGGTCCTGGAGCGGGACCTGGGGACCTCGCTGCTGTTCTTCGGCCTGTTCGTGATCATGCTCTACGTGGCCACCGGCCGCACCGGCTGGATCGCGATGGGCCTGCTGCTCGCGGTCCTCGGCGCGTTCGCCGTGGGCCGCCTGGAACCGCATGTGCACAGCCGGGTCGAGGACTGGCTGCACCCGTTCGCGTCGATCGAGGCGGGCGAGGGGCCCCATCAGCTCGCCCAGTCGCTCTTCGCGTTCGCCGCGGGGGGCGTCCTCGGCACCGGCCTGGGCGTGGGCCACTCCGTTCTCATCGGGTTCGCCGTCAAGTCGGACTTCATCCTGGCGACGGCGGGCGAGGAACT
This sequence comes from Streptomyces sp. NPDC008313, assembly GCF_042956125.1. NCBI lineage: Bacteria > Bacillati > Actinomycetota > Actinomycetes > Kitasatosporales > Streptomycetaceae > Streptomyces > Streptomyces sp. NPDC008313. The sequence continues at coordinate 124,946 of NZ_JBIBFR010000014.1, read as the reverse complement.
GGGGCTGGCCGGGCTCAGCGCGATCTTCCTGCTGTACGCGCTGCTCGTGGAGCGCGGTTTCCGCACGGCGCTGCGTCTGCGCGATCCCTTCGGCCGGCTCCTCGCGACGGGCCTCGCCTCGATCGTGGCGCTCCAGGTCTTCGTGATCGCGGGCGGGGTGACCGGGCTGATCCCGCTCACCGGCATGGCGATGCCGTTCCTGGCGCAGGGCGGCTCCTCGGTCGTCACCAACTGGATCATCGTGGCCCTGCTCATCCGGCTCAGCGACTCGGCCCGTCGGCACGCCCCGGACCCGGAGCGGCCCGGCCGGCCCGGGGGGACACCGGCGCCATGACCCGCTGCATCCGCCGGGCCGCCGCGCTGTGCGCGCTGCTGCTGGTCGCGCTTCTCGTGAACGCCGCCCGCGTCCAGGTCATCCAGGCGTCGACGTACGACGACAACCCGGCCAACCGCCGCTCCCCCATGGCCCGTTACAGCCATCCCCGGGGAGCCATCGTGGTCGGGGACGGGCCGGTCACCGGGTCCGTGGACACGGGCGAGCGGTTCCGCTTCGAACGGACGTACACCGACGGCCCGTTGTACGCGCCGGTCACGGGCTACTCCTCGCAGGTGTACGGGACGTCGCTGCTGGAGCACAGCGAGGACGACATCCTGTCCGGGACGCACCCGATGCTCATGCCGCTCCCGCTGTGGAACGACGTCACGCGTGAGCACAGCAGCGGCGGCCGGGTGGTGACCACGATCGACCCGGCGGCGCAGCGTGCGGCGTACGAGGGGCTGGGCGCGCGCCGGGGCGCGGTCGCGGCGGTGGAGCCGTCGACGGGACGGATCCTGGCACTGGTCTCGACCCCTTCGTACGATCCGGCGGTGCTGTCGGGGACGGGCGCCTCGGTGGCGGCGGCGTGGAACAGGCTGAACGGCGCGGTGGGCAAGCCGATGCTCAACCGGGCGATCCGGCAGACGTATCCGCCGGGCTCCACCTTCAAGGTGCTGACGGCGGCGGCGGCGCTGGACTCGGGCGTGGTGAAGGACCTCGACGCGAAGACCCGGTCCCCCGACCCCTACCGGCTGCCCGGCACCAGGACGCGGATGACGAACGAGGTCGAGGGCTGCGAGGACGCCTCGCTGCGGTACGCGTTCACCTGGTCGTGCAACACGGTCTTCGCCAAGCTGGGCGTGGACGTGGGGATGCGGGACATGGCGCGGACGGCGGCGGCCTTCGGTTTCAACGACCGGCGGCTGCGGGTCCCGTTCCCCGTCGTGCCGAGCAACTTCGACTCGGGCCTGGACCGGGCGCAGCTCGCGCTGTCCTCCATCGGCCAGTTCAACACGCGGGCCACGCCGCTCCAGATGGCGATGGTCTCGGCGGCGGTGGCGGGCGGCGGCACGGTCAGGGCGCCCTATCTGGTGGAGCGGACGACGACGGCGAACGGCGCCACGGTCCGGTCCACGACGCCGCGGACGCTGCACCGGGCGATGCGCCCCTCGACCGCGGTCCGGCTGCGCCGGATGATGCGGGACGTGGTGGAGAAGGGCACCGGGGAGAACGCGGCGATCCGGGGCGCGACGGTGGGCGGCAAGACCGGCACGGCGCAGCACGGACTCGGCAACTCGGGTATCCCGTACGCCTGGTTCATCTCGTGGGCGCGGGCGGACGACGCCATGGAGCCGGCGGTCGCGGTGGCGGTCGTCGTGGAGGACGCGGACGACGACCGGGGCGAGATCAGCGGCGGCGGCGACGCGGCCCCGGTCGCCCGGGCGGTGATGGAGGCGGTACTCAACAGCGCGTCTGGAAACGGGCGTTGAGGGAGCGGCTTCGCGCCGGACGCGCTGCCCGGTACGTGAGACGGGGGTGGGACGCGTACGCCGACCGACCTATCGTTCGGTTCATGACGACCTCGACAGCCCCGACGCCCCCGACACCTCCCGCGGGATCCACCGCGTACGAACTCGCCCAGGTCAACATCGCCCGTCTCAAGGCTCCGCTGGACTCCCCCGTGCTGAAGGGTTTCGTGGACGGCCTCGACCCGGTGAACGCCGCGGCGGACGCCTCGGACGGCTTCGTCTGGCGCCTCCAGAGCGACTCGGGCAACGCGACGGACGTCCCGGTCTTCGGTGACGAGTGGCTGATCGTGAACCTGTCGGTGTGGCGCGACGTCGAGGCGCTCACCACGTTCATGTACCAGGGACTGCACCGCGAGCTGCTGGCCCGCAGGAGGGAGTGGTTCGACCGCCTGGAGGAGGCGGTCACCGCGCTGTGGTGGGTCCCGTCCGGCCACCGCCCGACGGTCGCCGAGGCGGAGGCCCGCCTCCTCCACCTGCGCGAACACGGACCGACGGGACACGCGTTCACCCTGCGGACGGCGTTCCCGGCCGGGGCCTTCGAGCCGGCGGGGGCGGGCGAGCCCGCGGGAGCCTAGAGCCGTCCCCGCCGGTTGATCGCTGTGAGGTCGATGTCGATGAGGAACGGCAGCGTCAGCTTGAGCCGGTTGTGGAAGATGCCCACCGGACCGTAGGCGGATGTGGCGGGGTCGAGCTCGAAGGCGTACACCACGGGAAGGCCGCCGTCCTCCTCGATCCGCCAGAAGTGCTGGATACCCGCCTTCGCGTACTTCCCGGGCTTGACCTCCCGGTCGCGCGCCACGGAATCCTGTGAGACGACCTCGACGGCGAGGACGACGTCCTCGGATCGCAGCCGCGTCCGCCGTGCGCCCGTGTCCGCGCCGGCACGGACGACCGCGACATCGGGCTCCGGACGGTTACGGCTGTCGATCTCCACGGTGAATTCACGGAAGACCTCGAAATCGGCTGGAGCCTGGTCCAGCAGAGCGTTCTCCAGGAGCCGCATCATGCGCATGTGGAACTCCGTCTGCGGACTCACGAAAACCAGGCTCCCGTCGATCAGCTCCGTGTGCGGAGGAAGATTGGGGAGCCGGTCCAGGTCGTCCGCCGTCCAGCCGCCGGCCGGCGGACGAGCCCACTCGTACTGCTCGTCCAGCCCGTACTCGCGTGCGGCGCTCATGATCACTCCCATGCGGCGGAGTCTGCCTGACAGGCCCAGCGTACTCAGGCAATACGCCGATATCCTCCCCCGCGGAGTGATCGCCCAGCGCCGTGTTGACCGGTCTCAGGCGTCCGCGCCCGCCTCGACGGCGTCCTCCACCTCCGCCACCCGGGCCTTCTCCTCCTCGGCGAAGCGTTCCGCGTCCAGGCGTTCGGCGATCTCCTCGTCCTGGGTCATGAGGAGGTCCAGGTTGGAGTCGCCCATCTCGAAGACGCCCATGTCGACGTAGGCCTCCTGGAGGCGCTTGCCCCACAGGCCGATGTCCTTGACGCAGGGGACGATGCGGCTGAAGAGCAGCTTGCGGAACAGGTGCAGGAACTCGGACTGCTCGCTGTACTCCTCGGCCTCCGCCTTCGGGATGCCGAAGTTCTCCAGGACCTCGACGCCGCGCAGCCGGTCGCGCATCAGGTAGCAGCCCTCGATGACGAACTCCTCGCGCTCGCGCAGTTCGGCGTCCGTGAGCTGTGCGTAGTAGTCGCGCAGTGCCATCCGCCCGAAAGCGACGTGGCGGGCCTCGTCCTGCATCACGTACGCGAGGATCTGCTTCGGCAGCGGCTTGTCGGTGGTGTCGCGGATCATGCCGAAGGCGGCGAGCGCGAGGCCCTCGATCAGGACCTGCATCCCCAGGTAGGGCATGTCCCAGCGGCTGTCGCGGAGGGTGTCGCCGAGCAGCGACTGGAGGTTGTCGTTGACCGGGTACAGCATCCCTATCTTCTCGTGCAGGAACCTGCCGTAGATCTCCGCGTGCCGGGCCTCGTCCATGGTCTGGGTCGCCGAGTAGAACTTGGCGTCGAGGTCGGGCACGGACTCCACGATGCGCGCCGCGCACACCATCGCGCCCTGCTCACCGTGCAGGAACTGGCTGAACTGCCAGGAGGCGTAGTGCTTGCGCAGTTCACCCCTGTCCCGTTCCGTCATCCTGTCCCAGTGGCGGGTGCCGTAGAGGGTCATCGCCTCGTCCGGCGTCCCGAGCGGGTCGAGGGGGTCGACCTCCAGGTCCCAGTCGATCCGCCGCTGACCGTCCCACTGCTTGTCCTTGCCCTTCTGGTAGAGGGCCAGCAGCCGGTCGCGGCCGTCGTCGTACTCCCAGCTGAAGCGCGCGGCGCCTGTGGCGGGCACCTGCCAGTGGGGGTCTCCCGGGTCCTTGGCGTACAGCTCATACGTCGGCATACCCCGCAGGCTCCTACGTGGTAGACGCGCGGTCAACAAGTCGTGCACAAGGGATTGACGGTCTTGCTGACAAGCAGTCTCATAAGAGGTGACCACCGGTAACGCTCGCGGGAGCGCGCGTGCCGAGCGCCCCGAGGCCCCCTCGAACCCGTACGAAAAGGTGGAACTGTCATGACGACCGTGACGGAAGCCGAAGTGCTGCGCGACGCGCTCGGCCTGCTCAAGGACCGGGAGCAGGTGGCCGAGCGGCTGCTCGACTCTTCCGCCAAGCACTCCTTCGACCCGGACAAGGAGCTGGACTGGGACGCGCCCTTCGAGGAGGGCAAGTGGTTCTGGCCGCCGGAGCTCGTGTCGCTGTACGACACCCCGCTGTGGAAGCGGATGGGCGAGGAGCAGCGGATCGCGCTCTCGCAGCACGAGGCCGCCGCGCTCGCCTCGCTGGGCATCTGGTTCGAGATCATCCTGATGCAGCTGCTGTGCCGGCACATCTACGACAAGGCGGCCACGAGCTCGCACGTGCGGTACGCGCTCACCGAGATCGAGGACGAGTGCCGTCACTCGAAGATGTTCGCCCGGCTCATCACCCGGGGCGGCACCCCGTACTACCCGGTCAGCCGCGTCCACCAGAACCTCGGCCGGCTGTTCAAGACCATCTCCACCACGCCCGGGTCGTTCACGGCCACGCTGCTCGGCGAGGAGATCCTCGACTGGATGCAGCGGCTGACGTTCCCCGACGAGCGGGTCCAGACGCTGATCCGGGGCGTCACGCGCATCCACGTCGTGGAGGAGGCGCGGCACGTGCGGTACGCCCGTGAGGAGCTGCGGCGCCAGATGGTGACGGCGCCGCGCTGGTCGCAGGAGTTCACCCGGGTCACCTCGGGAGAGTTCGCCCGGGTCTTCTCCGTCGCGTTCATCAACCCCGACGTGTACACCAACGTCGGCCTCGACAAGCGCGAGGCGCTCGCGCAGGCGCAGGCGAGCGGACACCGGCGGGAGGTCATGCAGACGGGGGCGAAGCGCCTGACCGACTTCCTGGACGACATCGGGGTGCTGCGGGGCGTCGGACGACGGCTGTGGAAGTCGTCGGGGCTGCTCGCTTAGGCGCCCCGGGAGCGGCCCGCGGCGGTGCGCTCCCGGTTACGCTGCGGGGTATGACCTCCGAGGCTCCCACGCGCGCGTATCGCAGGCTGAGCGTCGAGGAGCGGCGCAGCCAGCTGCTCGAAGCCGCCCTGTCGCTCTTCGCGCACCGCCCGCCCGAGGAGGTCTCCCTCGACGACGTCGCCGAGGCTGCCGGGGTGTCGCGCCCCCTGGTGTACCGCTACTTCCCCGGCGGCAAGCAGCAGCTGTACGAGGCCGCCCTGCGCTCCGCCGCCCAGGAACTGCGGCAGTGCTTCGCCGAGCCTCCCGAGGGCCCTCTCACCCAGCGCCTCGTCCGCGCCCTCGACCGCTATCTCGCCTTCGTCGACCAGCACGACGCCGGGTTCAGCGCGCTCCTGCAGGGCGGCAGCGTCGTCGAGACGTCCAGGACCACGGCGATCGTGGACGGAGTCCGGCGGGCCGCCGCCGAGCACATCCTCAGTCACCTGGGCGTCCCGGAGCCGGGACCGCGCCTGCGGATGACCGTCCGGATGTGGATCACCGCGGTGGAGGCCGCGTCGCTGATCTGGCTCGACGAGGGCAAGGAGCCCCCGCTGGAGGAGTTGCGGGACTGGCTCGTCGAGCAGTTCGTGGCCGCCCTCGCGGTGACCGCGGGACGTGATCCGCAGTCCGCCTCGGTGGTGCGCACCGCGCTCGCCCTGGAGACGTCCGACGGCCCGGTGGGCGCGCTCGCCCGGCGCGTGCTGCCCGTTGTCGGGGACGCGGCGCACCTGCTGTGACACTGGTCCGGTGAAGAGCGAAGACACCCTGTTCGAGGGCGGCCCGCTGGACGGCCGGGTCCTGCCCGTGCTGCTCGGGCCGACCGGGCATCCGCCGAAGATGTACCGGGTCCCGGTGCCGGACGCGGACGGCGGCCCGCCCACCGTGTACGTGTACCGGCGGGTCCAGGCACGCCGCAGCAAGCGGCTCGGCCTGCACCTGGGCTGGAAGTACGAGTACGCGCCCGACGCGCCCCCGACCGCGCGCCTGAAGTGGCCGTGGTCCAGGCCGGACGCCCCCCGCACCGCCCCCGGGACCACGGCCGGCACCGCGGACGGCACCGCGGACGGTGAGGGTGGCGGGGCGCACGGCGCCGCGCCGGACCGCAAGCCGGATGCCGCAGACGAGTGATCCGCTTGGGCCGAACGCCCACCGCCCGCGCGCGGGCCGGCCGGACCCGTCCCATGCTCACGGTGCGGGGTGGAGGGGCCGCCTCGCACCGGAGGTGATGACGTGTCAGGAAGGCTTCTGCGACAGGTGTGCACGGCCGCCATGGCGACCGTGACGGCCGGGGTGCTGCTCGCCCCCGCGACCGCGACGGCCGCTCCCGGGCCCACGCCCACGACCACCGCGGCCTCCCCCGCACCCGACGCGGGCGACGGCGCGGGGGACGGCGCGGGCGAACGGTCCGTCTCCGCCCTCCTCGCGGATCTGCGGAGGCTCTACCAGGAGGCGGAGCGGGCCACCGAGACGTACAACGCGACCGAGGAGAGACTGCGGGCCCAGCGCGAGAAGGTCGGCCGGCTCGACCGGGAACTCGCGACGGTCCGCCTCGCGCTGCACGACAGCCGTGGCGCGGCGGGCCGGCTCGCCCGCCAGCAGTACCAGGGCAGCACCCAGATCTCCCCCTACGTACGGCTGTTGCTGGCCCGTGATCCGCAGCAGGCCCTCGACCAGGGGCATGTGATCCGGCAGGTGGCGCAGGGCCGCGCCGAGACGGTCCAGCGGCTGACCAGCGACGAGCGGCGCCGCGACGCGCTGGCCCGGGCCGCCAGGAAGGCGCTGGACGAGCGCGTCGCCCTCGCCGGGCGGCAGAAGAAGGCCAAGGAGGAGGTCGAGCGGAAGCTGCGGGAGGTCGAGGAACTGCTCGGCTCGCTCAGTCCCGCCCGGCTCGCCGAGCTTGCCGCGTTCGAGAGGTCCGGGACGGCCGTAGCGCAGCGGGCGTTCGTGGCGTCCGGCGCGCTCGGCGAGCGGCGCAACCCGTCACGCCAGGGCGAGCTGGCGCTGCGGTACGCCGTGGCGCAGATCGGCAAGCCGTACGTGTGGGGCGCCGCGGGGCCGCGGGCGTACGACTGCTCCGGGCTCACCTCGCAGGCGTGGCGGAGCGCCGGGCTGAGCATCCCGCGCACCAGCCAGGGGCAGTGGGCCCGGCTGCCGCGGATCCCGCTGGACGAGCTGCGGCCCGGCGACCTGGTGATCTACTTCCCGGAGGCCACGCACGTCGCCCTGTACCTGGGCGACGGCATGGTGATCCAGGCCCCGCGCCCCGGGGCGAAGGTCAAGGTGTCGCCGATCGCGGCCAACCCGGTGCTGGGCGCGGTCCGGCCCGACCCCGACGGGGAGCCCCTGGCGCAGTACACGCCGCCGGCGCTCCCCCCGGGTGCGGCGAACGGGCTGGACGAGGGCTACTCCGCGACGACGCCCCCGGCGTCCGACGCCCCCGCCGCCCCGGTCACCGAGGCCAAGTAGGCACTCGTCCTCTCGGGGTCGTAGAAGAAGTTCTCGAAGTCGGCCGGGTCGTTGAAGCCGTTGGCGAAGCGGTCGGCGACGGGCTGGAGCTGACCGGCGGCGCCGATCAGGCCGAGCACGTGCTCCGGAGGAACGCCGAGCATCGCGTTCGTCCACTTGGTGACGTGCTGGGCGGTGTCCCAGTAGCGGTCGAAGGTCCGCGTCATCCAGGCCTCGTCGAACTCCCCGTCACCGTGCGAGACGATCGAGTCCAGGTACGAGGCGGCGCACTTGGACGCCGAGTTGGAACCCTGGCCGGTGATCGGGTCGTTGGCGACGACCACGTCGGCGACGCCGAGCACCAGGCCGCCGCCGGGCAGCCGGCCGATCGGATTGCGGACCGTGGGCGCGTACCGTCCGGCGAGGGTGCCGCCCGCGTCCGTCAGCTCGACCTTGGTGGCCCGCGCGTACTCCCAGGGCGTGAACCGCTCCATGAGTTCCAGGGTCAGGGAGAGGTGCTCCGCCGGGTCCTTGACACCCTTGAAGGCGTCCAGCGGGCCACCGGGTACGCCCTCCCAGAAGAGGATGTCGGCGCGGCCGGACGTGGTGAGGGTCGGCATCACGAAGAGCTCGCCGACCCCGGGGACCAGGTTGCAGCGCACCGCGTCGAAGTCCGGGTGCTCGGGACGGGGGCCGAGGCCGTGCACATAGGCGACGGCGAGGGCGCGCTGCGGCTCCGTGTACGGGGAGCGGGAGGCGTCCCGGCCGAACATGGAGACCAGCTCGCCCTTGCCCGCCGAGACCAGCACGAGGTCGTACGTACGGGAGAAGTAGTCGAGGTCGGAGACCGCCGCGCCGTGGATCACCAGCTGGCCGCCGCGCTGGACGAAGGTCTCCATCCAGCCGGCCATCTTCACCCGCTGGTCGACGGACTGGGCGAACCCGTCGAGCCTGCCCACCCAGTCGATGGCGCGCGCCGCGGGGCCCTCGGCCCAGGAGCCCGGGGCCGCGACCGAGACGCCGAGCCCTTCGATCCTCGGGGCCTGGGACTCCCAGAAGTTCAGCTGGAGGTCGCGCTCGTGCTGCAGCGCCGTGTGGAACATGCACTGCGTCGACATGACCCGGCCGGAACGGATCTCGTCCGCCGTCCGGTTCGACATCAGGGTGACCTCGTACCCGTGCGACTGGAGGCCGAGGGCGAGCTGGAGACCGGACTGACCGGCTCCGACGACGAGTATCTTCCGCATACGGGTCCTCAACTCTGCGTACGTGCGTGGCCGTACGTCTGTACACCGGTGCGTCTGTACACCGGTGCGGCTGTGCACCGGCGCGGCTGTCCATGGGTACGGCTATTCGGGGCTGACTTCGAGTGCGTGGCCGACCAGGGCGAGAAGCGTCTCGATCACCGTGATCCGGCGCCGCGCGTCCATGATCATGACAGGTATGTGTGCGGGCACCGTGAGGGCCTCGCGCACGTCGTCGGGCTCGAACCGCTCGCTGCCGTCGAAGTGGTTGACCGCGACGACGTACGGCAGGCCGCAGCTCTCGAAGTAGTCCAGCGCCGGGAAGCAGTCGGACAGACGGCGGGTGTCGGCCAGGACCACCGCGCCGATCGCCCCGCGCGCGAGGTCGTCCCACATGAACCAGAACCGCTGCTGGCCGGGCGTGCCGAAGAGGTACAGCACCAGGTCGTCGTCGAGCGTGATCCGGCCGAAGTCCATGGCGACCGTGGTGGTCAGCTTCTCCGGTGTCGCGCTGAGGTCGTCGGTGTCCTCGCTGGCCCGGGTCATCAGCGCCTCCGTCTGGAGGGGCCTGATCTCGGAGACCGTGGAGACCAGCGTGGTCTTCCCGACGCCGAAGCCGCCCGCCACCACGATCTTCGTGGCGATCGGGGCGCGCGTCCGGTCCGTCTGCCAGGGACGGAGCTGCTCCTCCTCGTCGAGGAGCGGGGAGACGCCAGGGGCGGCGTCAGAGACGGCGGAGTCCACTCAGCACCCTTTCCAGCAGAGCGCGGTCCGGCTGTCCCGGGCCGTGACCGGTTCCGTACACACGGATCTTTCCCTGGTCCGCGAGGTCGCTCAGGAGGACCCGGACCACACCGAGCGGCATGCTCAGCAGCGCGGCGATCTCCGCCACCGTGCGCATCCGGCGGCAGAGTTCGATGATGGCCCGCATCTCGGGCATGAGCCGGGCGGCGAGGGCGCCTGGCCCGGAGCCGAAGGGCTGGGCGGGGATGCCGGTGAGCTCCTTCCGCTCCTCCGGTGCCTCCAGCGCCGCGACGAAGGTCTCGACGAGCAGCACGTGCCCGAAGCGGGTGCGGCCGCCGGTCAGCGAGTACGGGCGTACCCGGGCGGGCTTCCGGTCGCCGCCGCGGACCGGCAGTCTGGGCGCACCCGAAGCGCCCGGACCGCCCGGCGTACCCGGCGTGCTCGGTGTGCTGGACGTGCTCACTGGGCACTCCCCATCGACTCGGCCTCCAGTGACTGGCGTAGCTCGCTACGGAGTTCGGGGGTCAGGACGTGACCGGCGCGGCCGACGAAGAGCGCCATGTGGTACGCCACCACGCTCATGTCGCAGTCCGGTGCGCCGTGCGCGCCGAGCAGCGAGCCGTCGCTGATCGACATGACGAAGAGGCTGCCCTCGTCCATCGCCACCATCGTCTGCTTGACGCCGCCGCCGTCCATCAGGCCCGCGGCGCCGATGGTGAGGCTGCCGATGCCGGACACGACGGTGGCGAGGTCGGCGGCGGAGCCCTTCGGGCCGCTGGGCCGCGGGGTGTTCTGCCGTGCCTGCGCGTTCCTCGTCCGGTCCGAGGAGAGCAGCAGCAGGCCGTCGGAGGAGACCACGGCGACCGACTGGAGGCCCGGCACCTCCTCGACGAGATTCGTCAGCAGCCAGTGCAGGTTGCGGGCTTCACTGCTCAGTCCGAAGGTACTGGGCGCGGTCAACTGCTTGCCTCCTCGACAGGACCCCCCGTGGACTCTGCGGTACGTGCGGTGCCGCTCGCCGGAGCGGGCGGCTGCGCCGGGCCGGTGGGCGTGGCCTGTTCGGCAGTCTGTTCCGCGATCTCCGCCTCGACGTCGCGGCGGCCCTTTTTCGCGCCCCGGTGGAAGCCGCCGAGCCTGCGGCGCAGGGCGTCGGCGTCCACACCGCCCGCCTTCGCCCTGGGCGCGGGCACGGGGGCGGCGATCTTCGGGGTGCGCTTGGGGAGCCCCTTGTCGGTGACCCGCTGAGGCTCCTCACCGGACTCCCGGGCCGCCTCGTCGGGGGCGCGGTCGTGGGTGTCGGGGCCGATGGCGTAGGGGTCGCGGGGAGCGGGCGGGACGGGGAGCCTCACCTCGGGAGCCGGAAGCGTGGGGGGTGCGGGCTGGGGCTCCGGCTCGGGAGCGGGTTCGGCGTGAGATGCGGCGGGTCCGGCCTCGTCGGCCGGGGGCTGTGGGGCGAAGAGCTCCATCGTGGTCTCGGGAGTCGGCTCGGGGGCCGGGTCGTCCAGCTCGCCGGACGCCGGCTCGGGGGCCGGGTCCGCGGTCGGCTCGGGGGCCGGCCCGGACGCCGGCTCGTCCGTCGCGTGGGACGCCGTGCCGGGGGCCGCCTCGTCCGTCGCGTCGGACGCCGCCTCGGGGGCCGCGTCGGGCTCCGTGTCCGGGGCCGCCTCGGGCTCCGTGTCCGGGGCCGGCTCGTCGGTCACGGCGGTCGCCGGGTCGGCGGGCCGGGCCGGGTCCGGCTCGGCGGCCGGGTCCGGTGCCCGTGCGGCCTCCCGCGGCTCGGCGTCGCGCGCGGACCGCTCCTTCGGGCCCTCCGTGCCGCCCTCGCGCATCGCCTCCTCCGCCGCCGCGATCAGCGGGTCGCGGCCGGGGCGCCCGGCCAGCACGTTGGAGTTGGCCTCGGCGTCGGCGCCGGGCAGGGACAGCGCGGGCGCGCCGCCGAGGACCGGGGTGGCCGTGGGCACGGTGACCGCGGGCGTCGTGGCCAGCAGGGCCTTGGGGAGCACGACGACCGCCGCGATACCGCCCTGCTTCTGCTCGCGCAGCTGGACCCGCACTCCGTGCCGGTGGGCGAGCCGGGCCACGACGAAGAGGCCGAGCCCGAGTCCCTCGCCGTCCTCCTGGTCGTACTCGGCGTCGGGACCGGCGAGCAGGGAGTTGAGGCGGCTCATCCGCTCCGCCGGCACGCCGATGCCCTCGTCCTGCACGGAGAGCATGACCTCGCCGTTCTCCAGCAGCCATCCGGAGACCTCGACGGGCACGTCGGGCGGCGAGAACGACGTGGCGTTCTCCAGCAGTTCGGCCACCAGGTGGCTCAGGTCGTCCGCGGCGAACCCGGGGACGTGCGCGTGCGGCGGCAGCGCGGCGATGCGCACCCGCTCGTACCGCTCGATCTCGCTGACCGCGGCGCGTACGACGTCGACGAGCGGCACCGGCCCGCCGTGCTGCTGACCGTGCTCGGCGTCGGCGAGGACCAGGAGGTTCTCGCTGTGGCGCCGCATGACGGTCGCGAAGTGGTCGAGCTTGAAGAGCGTGGCGAGCCGGTCGGGGTCCTGCTCGCGCTCCTCCAGGCCCTCGATGACACCCAGTTGGCGCTCCACCAGACCGAGGGTGCGCAGCGCCAGGTTGACGAAGGTGCCGTGGATGCTGCCGCGCGCCTTCTTCAGACGGCCGGCGGCCTCCGCTAGCTCCGTCCGCAGCCGCTCGCGCTCTTCGGCCATCGACTGGCGCTGCCCGACGAGGTGCTTGCGGTCGGCTTCGAGGGTGGCGATCCGCTCCTGCAGCCCGGCGGCGTGCGCGTGCAGCGCGTTGACGGAGCGGACGACCTGCGCGAACTCGTCGTTGCGGCCGGTGAACTTGAGGGGCTCGCCGGTGCCCGGGTCGGCGGCGAGCCGGGCGGAGCCGAGCCGCAGGACGGCCAGCGGGCGGGTGAGCGTACGGGCCATGGCCATGGCGACGCCGACCGCGACGAGCAGCAGGGCGCCGATGACCGCGACCCGGATCTCCAGGGCGGTGACATCGTCGTCCCGCAGCTGTTCGACGGCCTTGGTGCGCCGGTCATTGAGGGACGCCTCGGCGCCGCGCATCAGGTCGACGCGGGCGGAGAGGGCGGCCTCCACCTTCCCGGCGCCGTAGTCGAGCTCGGCGCCGGAGAGCGTCGGCTGGTCGGTGAGCCCGGCGAGGTACTTCTCGGCGGTGGTGACCTCGGGTCCCGTGACCGTGGAGTCGTAGGAGGCGCGGGCGGCCTTGGGGGCACTGTCGCGGAAGTCGGCGAGTGCCGCGTCGGAGCGGACCCCGGCCTGCTGGGCGGCGGCGCTGAGGGCGTCGCGCTGCTTGGCGTCGGCCGCCGAGGAGGTCTTCTCGGTGCTCGGCAGGCCGGTGACCGGGTCGACGACGGTCTGCTCGGAGCGCGGGACGTTCAGCGCCGCGAGGAGCAGCCCCCGGGCGGCGGCGGCCTGCTGGACGGCGGTGTCGAGGTCCGCGAGGGCGTGGGCACCGGAGCCCGCACGGGGCGGGAGCTGTTCGGCGAGATCCTCGGCGAGGCGGTGCAGGTCGGTGATGGCGGAGGAGTACGCCCGGTGCGTCTCGAGGGCGCCGCCCTTCCCGATGAGCGCCGCCCTGCGTACGGAGGCGATGTCGTCGAGGTTCTCGCGCAGACCGGCGGAGGCGTCGGTGCGCAGCTCCTCGATCTGCCGGTCGACCCGGTCGCCGCGCTGCGCGGAGGGCGCCTTGGCCTTGGGGCGACCGGCCGCGATGTAGGAGGTGACCTCGTCCCGCTCGTCGGCGAGGGAGTGCGCGAGGGTCAGCGCCTCCTGGGTCTGCCCGGCGAGCGTCACCAGGTTCTGCGAGTCGCCCAGCTGTCCCGACGCGGCGACGACCGCGGGCGCTCCGGCACCGGCGACGGCGGCGGCCACCACGGCGACGGCGACGATCAGCCGATTGCGTACGTGGGCGGGGCGTCCCTTGCCTCCGGTCTCCTGTCCGGCAGCGCCCGGCGTGTGCTCCGCGCTCCCCTCGGAGGTCTTCCGCTTACCTGTGCGCCGAGGCCGCGTCTTCTGCACCGGTGCTCGCATTCCTGACTCGTGTACCCATGGGCCCGGGTGACGTCCCGTCAACTGGAGGAACGTCTACCGGTACGGCTTTTCGACCCTCCCAGTGCCGGTGGGCAGTGGTCCCGCATCGCCTGACCCGCCACCCGAAGGAGTGAACATCGGCGAGGAGTTGGCGGGCAAGTTCCCGTGGCACGGGCGACGGCCCTGCGCGGCGGGCCGGTTGGACGTCGGCGACATGCTTTGGCAGGATTCGCCGCCACGCGTCACCGGAGTCGAGCATTCCGTGGCAAACCCGGCGCGACCTGCCGGTGCGCGGCCGTCCGGCGGCCGATACCGGCCTCCCACGGGCCTTGTGAAGGGCTGGTGCAGACTGGCCGAATGCGCACTGAACTCGTCTCGGAGCCCGGCGACCCGGCCCGCCCCAATGAGGACTTCGCATCCGTCGGACTTCCCGCCTCCGGACAGGGCGGTTCACTGGTCGTCCTCGACGGCGTGACTCCACCCGGGGGCGAGGTCGGCTGCCTCCACACGGTGCCCTGGTTCTGCTCCCGGCTGGGCGGCTCACTGACCGAGCTGTCCGTTTCCGACCGGGATCTGACGCTGCCCCAGGTGCTCGCGCGGGCGATCGCTCGGACAGCCGAGGCACACGCCTCCACCTGTGACCTTTCTCACCCGCGCACGCCCCAGGCAACCGTCGTCCTGGTCCGCTGGTCCGCCGATCACGTCGAGTACCTGGTGCTCTCCGACTCGGTCCTGCTGGTGGAGGCGGCCGACGGGTCGGTCACCGCCCTGCTCGACGACCGCCTCGCCCGGCTGCCCCGGGAACTGCTGGCGACGGACGCCGTCGCCGACGCCACGGTGCGCAACAAGGAGGGCGGCTTCTTCACGGCCGCCGCCGACCCCTCGGTCGTCTCCCGTGCGACGGCCGGCGTCCTGCCCCGCGCCGGGGTCCGGTCGCTCACCGCCCTCACGGACGGCGCGACCCGCTGGGTGGACACGTTCGGCGAGGGCGACTGGGCCGAGTGCCTCGGCATCGTCCGCGAGGAGGGGGCGCGGGCCCTGGTCGGCCGCGTGCGGGCACTGGAACGCGCGGACGCCGAGCGGATACGTCTGCGGCGGAGCAAGCGGCACGACGACGCGACGGTCGTCCACGTGGAGTGGTGACGGCGCGACGGTACGGGGCGCGGTGCGCGTGACGCTCCATAGGCCGCCACCGCTGTGCCGCGGGGCGGGGACGGAGGGCGCCTACCGCGGGGACGGAGGGCGGCTACCGCTCCACGCTGCGGTTCAGCTCGTGCAGCAGCCGGGCCAGCTCGGCGACCTCGCGCGGGTCCCATCCCTTGAGCTGGCGCACGTACCGGTTCCGGCGAGCGTCCCGGACCGTGCGGAAGCGGGCGCGGCCCTCGTCGGTGAGGTGGACGAGCCAGGCCCGTCCGTCGGCGGGGTCGGGCTCGCGGGCGATCAGACCGAGGTCCTCCAGGGCGCGCAGCTGGCGGGACATGGTGGCCTTGCCGACGCCGATGTAGCCGGCGAGGTCGGTGGCCCGCTGCCGGCCGCACTCCTCCAGCCGTACGAGGAGTCCGTACGCGGAGGACTCCAGGTCGGGGTGGACCTCGCGGGCCATCTCGCCGGAGGAGGCCCGGGCGCGGCGCAGGAAGACCGTCAACTCGCGTTCCAGTGCGAGGAATTCCTGGTCCACACCACTTCCCGTCGCCTCGGGTTCGGCGTGGCGCTCCGCGCCGTTTGCGCCCTCGTGCACGTCAGCACCCCTGACTTGGTTTCCCGGTTCTGAAAGTTTCTGCCAGAACTCCTCGTTGCCGCAGCTCCGCCAGTATTTCGCAGGCGTAGACCAACGGCAGACTCCGGGGGCCCTTCCCAGTGCGTGGTCTACGTGCGTAGCTTCTTCATCAGGCAATTACATGGCATGCCCACGCCACCCCCAGCAGGTCGACGAGGACCTGGCCCCCACAGGCCCGCATGTCCGAGTTCTCCCCCCACCGAGCTCCACCGAGCCCCTTCGGAGGCACGCAAATGCCCGTGCACAGATCCGGAACGGTCCACCGCCTGCGCCTGCTCGCGGTCGGAGTCCTGCTCGCCGCCTTCTCCCTCCTCTTCACCCGCCCGGCCCCGGCCGCGCCGGAGCCGGGAGGCAGCGCCACCACCCCCTCGCGCGGCTCCGCCCACATGGGCATGGGAGTCGCCGCCCACGACGGCCAGGGCGGTACGCCCACCAGCGGTGACGCCACCCAGACGGAGGGCGTCGACGTCAGCGGCCACCAGGGCAACGTCGCCTGGTCGACCCTGTGGAACAGCGGGGTCAGGTGGGCCTATGTGAAGGCGACGGAGGGGACGTACTACACGAACCCGTACTTCGCCCAGCAGTACAACGGCTCGTACAACGTCGGAATGATCCGCGGCTCGTACCACTTCGCCACGCCCGACACGACCAGCGGCGCCACCCAGGCCAACTACTTCGTGGACCACGGAGGCGGCTGGTCCCGCGACGGCAAGACGCTGCCGGGCGCCCTGGACATCGAGTGGAACCCGTACGGGGCCGCCTGCTACGGCAAGACCCAGAGCGGGATGGTCAGCTGGATCAGTTCCTTCCTGAACCAGTACAAGGCCCGGACCGGGCGGGACGCCGTGATCTACACGGCCACCAGCTGGTGGACCCAGTGCACCGGCAACTACGGCGGCTTCGCCTCCGCCAACCCCCTGTGGATCGCCCGCTACAACACGTCCCCGGGCACCCTCCCGGCGGGCTGGGGCTACTACACGATGTGGCAGTACACGTCCTCCGGCCCGACCGTCGGCGACCACGACAAGTTCAACGGGGCGCTGGACCGGGTGCAGGCACTGGCCAACGGCTAGACCCGCCCGTACCCCGGCCGGGGGTCCGGGGGTCGCCCCCCGGCAAGACACAGCAACGGGGCGCTGGACCGGGTGCAGGCACTGGCCAACGGCTAGACCCGCCCGTACCCCGGCCGGGGGTCCGGGGGTCGCCCCCCGGCAAGACACAGCAACGGGGCGCTGGACCGGGTGCAGGCACTGGCCAACGGCTAGACCCGGCGCCCCCGGCCCGCGCATGCGGAGCGCGTGAGAAGGCCCGGATCCCCTCGGCGGGGGTCCGGGCCTTCGGGCCGGCAGCGTCCGTCACGCCGCTGCCGGGGCCTCCACGTCCGGTGACACCCCGGCGGGAACCTCCGCCGGGGCGAGGGCCAGTTCCAGGACCTGGCGGACGTCCGTGACGGCGTGGACGTCGAGCGTGTCCAGGACCTCGGCCGGGACGTCGTCCAGGTCGGGCTCGTTGCGCTTGGGGATGATCACCGTGGTGATCCCGGCCCGGTGCGCGGCGAGCAGCTTCTGCTTGACCCCGCCGATGGGCAGCACCCGCCCGGTCAGCGAGACCTCGCCGGTCATCGCCACGTCCGTACGGACCAGCCGCCCGCTGAGCAGCGACGCGAGGGCCGTCGTCATGGTGACGCCGGCGCTCGGACCGTCCTTGGGGACCGCGCCCGCCGGGAAGTGGATGTGCGCGCCCCGGTCCTTCAGGTCGCCGACGGGCAGTTCCAGTTCCGCGCCGTGCGAGCGGAGGAAGCTCAGCGCGATCTGTGCCGACTCCTTCATCACGTCACCGAGCTGCCCGGTCAGGGTGAGACCCGCCGCGCCGGTCTCCGGGTCGGCCAGCGACGCCTCCACGTAGAGGACGTCGCCGCCCGCGCCGGTGACCGCGAGCCCGGTGGCGACGCCGGGGACGGCCGTGCGGCGCTCGGCCGGATCCTGGGCGGACTCCGGCACGTGGTGCGGCCGGCCGATCAGTCCGCGCAGGTCACCGTCCGTGACGGTGAACGGCAGTTCCCGGTCGCCCAGTTCGTGCTGGGCGGCCACCTTGCGCAGCAGCCGTGCGACCGCCCGCTCCAGATTGCGGACGCCCGCCTCGCGCGTGTACTCACCGGCGAGCCGGCGCAGGGCGCTCTCGTCGAGGGTGACCTCGTCCTGGTCGAGACCGGCCCGCTCCAGCTGGCGCGGCAGCAGGTGGTCGCGGGCGATGACGACCTTCTCGTCCTCGGTGTAGCCGTCCAGGCGGACCAGCTCCATGCGGTCGAGCAGCGCCTCCGGGATGGCCTCCAGGACGTTCGCGGTGGCCAGGAACACCACGTCGGAGAGGTCGAGCTCGACCTCCAGGTAGTGGTCCCGGAAGGTGTGGTTCTGCGCCGGGTCCAGGACCTCCAGCAGGGCCGCGGCCGGGTCGCCGCGGAAGTCGGAGCCGACCTTGTCGATCTCGTCGAGCAGGACCACCGGGTTCATCGACCCGGCCTCCTTGATCGCGCGGACGATGCGGCCGGGCAGTGCGCCGACGTAGGTACGCCGGTGTCCGCGGATCTCCGCCTCGTCGCGGACGCCGCCGAGGGCGACGCGGACGAACTCGCGCCCCATGGCGTGGGCGACGGACTCGCCGAGCGAGGTCTTGCCGACGCCGGGCGGGCCGACGAGGGCGAGGACGGCACCGCCGCGGCGCCCGCCGACGACGCCGAGGCCCCGGTCGAAGCGGCGCTTGCGGACGGCGAGGTACTCGGTGATGCGTTCCTTCACGTCCTCCAGACCCGCGTGCTCGGCGTCGAGCACCGAGCGGGCGCCCCGGATGTCGTAGGCGTCGTGGGTGCGCTCGTTCCACGGGAGTTCGAGCACGGTGTCGAGCCAGGTGCGGATCCAGGAGCCCTCGGGCGACTGGTCGCTCGCCCGCTCCAGCTTGTCGACCTCCTTGAGCGCGGCCTCGCGGACGTGCCCGGGCAGGTCGGCGGCCTCGACGCGGGAGCGGTAGTCGTCGGGCTCGTCCTCGCCGCTCTCGCCGTTGATCTCGCGCAGTTCCTTGCGCACGGCTTCGAGCTGGCGGCGCAGCAGGAACTCACGCTGCTGCTTGTCGACGCCTTCCTGCACGTCCTTGGCGATGGACTCGGCGACGTCCTGCTCGGCGAGGTGTCCGCGCAGCTGCTCGGTGGCGAGCTTGAGCCGGGCGACGGGGTCGGCGGTCTCCAGGAGCGCGACCTTCTGCTCGGTGGTGAGGAACGGCGAGTACCCGGAGTTGTCGGCGAGCGCCGACACGTCGTCGATCGCCTGCACGCGGTCCACCACCTGCCAGGCGGCGCGCTTGCGCAGCCAGCTGGTGGCGAGCGCCTTGTACTCCTTGACGAGCTCGGCGACCTGGCCGGGCAGCGGGTCGGGCACGGTCTCGTCGATCCGGGTGCCCTCGACCCACAGGGCGGCACCGGGACCGGTGGTCCCCGCGCCGATCCTGACGCGGCCCCGGCCGCGGATCAGCGCGCCCGGGTCGCCGTCGGCCAGCCGGCCGACCTGCTCGACGGTGCCGAGCACGCCGGTGCCCGGGTAGTCGCCGTCGATCCGCGGCACCAGCAGCACCTTCGGCTTGCCGGGCGTGTTCCGCGCGGCGGCCTGGGCGGCCTCCACGGCGGCCCGTACGTCGGTGTCACTCAGGTCCAGCGGGACGACCATCCCGGGCAGCACGACCTCGTCGTCGAGCGGCAGCACGGGCAGGATGAGCGGTGTGGACGACGTGGACTCAGCAGCAGCCATGATCTCCCTCTCGACCATCAAGTTGAGCTATGCCGACTCAATGCTTGTGAGCCGTGCATTGTTCCCCTGAGGGTGTTCGCTCTGAGCGATCGGGAGTGACCGGCCGGTCAGGGACCTGGCGGGGCCTATCCGGCCGCCTGCCCGCTGTCCTGGAAGCTCCCCCATCCGTGCCAGCGGTCGATCTCGATCCACGCGTCGACGCGGCCCCGGTCCCGCTGCGCGTACGGCTTCCCGAGGTACTGACGGGAGAGCCGGTCGATGCCGGCCAGATCCCCGTCGTCGCGCATCTCGGCGACCCGCCCGATCAGGGTCACGTGGCTGTACCAGTCGTCCTTGTCCAGCACGGTCAGCGTCACCCGGGGATCGTCGCGGACGTGTGCCAGCCGCTTGCGGCCCTCGTCCATGTTGACCAGCACCCGGCCGTCCTCCCACAGGTACCAGGTGGCGGTGGACACCGGCTGGCCGTCCGACCGCAGGGTGGTGATGACGGCCGGGTTGGGACGGCTCAGCATGGCGATCGCTTCCTCGGGAAGCGGCGGCTTCGACATGGCTCTCCTTGTCGGTCGTTCTCTCGGTACTCCCCTTCTACCCGCCCCCGGGGAACCACGCCGCCGCGCGCGGGCGTCCGGGGGCTCTGTCCGGGGCGGGGCAGGGCGAGGTGCAGAGTGGTCTGGACCTCTGACGCGGCCCGGCCCGGGCGGGGTCCGGGCCGGGCGGGGTCCGGGCCGGGGGCCCGCCGCCGCGCGGAAAATCCGGCCGGTGCCCGCCCGGCGGCTGCGAGGATGGGGCCATGCCCACCTCGTACGACACCTCCCGCAGCGACCCGTACGACACCGCCGGCCCGGTGGTCGTCGACCGGCGCGAGGGCCCGTACGGCGAGGTCGTGCTGCGGCGCCACGGGGAGCTGCTGCAGATCATCGCCAACGGGTGCTTCCTGATGGACACCTCCGACGGCCGTTCGGAGCGGCTGCTGGTCGAGGCGGCGCTCGACGCCCTGGACGGACGGCCGGCGCCGAGTGTGCTGATCGGCGGCCTCGGCGTCGGGTTCTCGCTCGCACACGCGGCCGCCGACCCGCGCTGGGGGCGGGTCACGGTCGTCGAGCGCGAACCTGCCGTCATCGACTGGCACCGCGACGGCCCCCTGTCCGCGCTCTCCGCGCAGGCCCTCGCCGATCCGCGCACCGAGATCGTGGAAGCGGACCTGACCGCGTTCGTCAATGAGACGTCCGTCACGTACGACGCGCTGTGCCTGGACATCGACAACGGGCCCGGCTGGACGGTCACCGAGGACAACGAGAACCTCTACTCGGCGGCCGGACTGGCAAGCTGCGCAAGGGCGTTGACCCCAGGAGGGGTGCTCGCCGTGTGGTCGGCCCAGCCCTCTCCGGAATTTGAAGGAACCTTGCGGAATGCCGGGTTCCGACAGGTGCGTACCGAAGAGATCCCCGTTGCCCGGGGCGTTCCGGACGTCGTTCATCTCGCGGTCGGGCCTGGATAGCCGCGGCGCGGTGACTGCCCGTACTCTGCTTGCCTGACGCGGATCATTCAAGCGTCAAACGCAGTCATGGGATCACCCCACGGATTCCGGAAAGCACACTTCAGGGGCGGGCGATGGAGCAGACACACACCTCCCACAACGGCGCGGCGGCGACGCCAGGCGCACAGCGACGGGTGCTGGTGGTCGAGGACGACCAGACGATCGTCGACGCCATCGCGGCCCGTCTGCGTGCCGAGGGTTTCCTCGTGCAGACGGCGGGGGACGGCCCCGCCGCCGTCGACACCGCGGAGGCATGGCAGCCCGACCTGCTGATCCTCGACATCATGCTGCCCGGCTTCGACGGCCTGGAGGTCTGCCGTCGCGTGCAGGCCCAGCGCCCGGTGCCGGTGCTGATGCTCACCGCGCGGGACGACGAGACGGACATGCTGGTCGGGCTCGGCGTCGGCGCCGACGACTACATGACGAAGCCGTTCTCCATGCGCGAGCTGGCCGCCCGCGTGCACGTCCTGCTGCGCCGCGTGGAGCGTGCCGTCGTGGCCGCCTCCACGCCCCGCAGCGGCATCCTGCGCCTCGGCGAGCTGGAGATCGACCACGCCCAGCGCCGGGTCCGGGTGCGCTCCGAGGACGTTCACCTGACGCCCACCGAGTTCGACCTGCTGGTCTGCCTCGCCAACACGCCGCGCGCGGTACTCTCCCGCGAGCAGCTGCTCGCGGAGGTCTGGGACTGGGCGGACGCCTCCGGGACCCGGACCGTGGACAGCCACATCAAGGCACTGCGCCGGAAGATCGGCGCCGAGCGGATCCGCACCGTGCACGGAGTGGGCTATGCGCTGGAGACCCCGGCCCCCTGAGCCGGGGTCCTCTCCCGGTGCCCGACGGTCCCGCCGGTCCGGCGGACCCGACAGGGGGACGGAAACAATGAGCGGCAGAGGACGACCGGGCACAGGCGGCCGGCCCCGGGGCGGGCTGCGCCCCTTCTCGATCAAGACGAAACTCGGCACGCTGGTCGTCGTCTCGGTCTTCATCACCACCGGTCTGCTGATGATCGCGGTGCGCACCGAGACCGAGCTGCGTTTCATCACCGTCTTCTCGGTGATCGCCACCCTGCTGATCACGCAGTTCGTGGCCCACTCGCTCACCGCCCCGCTGGACGAGATGAACGCGGTGGCGCGGTCCATCTCGCACGGCGACTACACGCGCCGGGTCCGCGACGGCCGCCGCGACGAGCTGGGCGACCTGGCGATGACGATCAACCTCATGGCCGACGAGCTGGAGGCCCAGGACCGCCAGCGCAAGGAGCTCGTGGCGAACGTCTCGCACGAGCTGCGCACCCCCATCGCGGGGCTGCGCGCCGTCCTGGAGAACATCGTCGACGGCATATCGGCCGCCGACCCCGAGACCATGCGTACGGCCCTGCGGCAGACGGAGCGGCTGGGGCGGCTCGTCGAGACCCTGCTGGACCTCTCCCGGCTCGACAACGGGGTCGTCCCGCTGAAACAGCGCCGCTTCGAGGTCTGGCCGTATCTGTCCGGCGTCCTGAAGGAGGCCAACATGGTCTCCTCGGCGCGCGCGGAGCTCGCCTCCGGCTCCGGCAGCCACACCCGTACGGACGTGCATCTGGCGCTGGACGTGTCGCCGCCCGAGCTCACGGCGCACGCGGACCCGGAGCGCATCCACCAGGTCGTCGCCAACCTCATCGACAACGCGGTCAAGCACAGCCCGCCGCACGGCCGGGTGACGGTGCGGGCCCGCCGGGGCGCTCTCCCGGAGTCCCTCGCGCTGGAGGTGCTGGACGAGGGGCCCGGCATCCCCGAGTCGGAGTGGCACCGGGTCTTCGAGCGGTTCAACCGCGGCGCCGTCTCCGCGCCCCACGGCCCCGGCAGCGACGGCGGTACGGGGCTCGGGCTGGCCATCGCCCGCTGGGCCGTGGATCTGCACGGCGGCCGGATCGGGGTGGCCGAATCCCCGCGCGGCTGCCGGATCCTCGTCACTCTCCCGGGGCTCCCCGCACTGCCCCATTGACGTATGGTTCGAACCGGAGCCGCAAGATCCACGAGCATTCCCGCAGACGGACACGTGTGATCAGCCACAGGCCCGCGCCGGTCAGGCCCGCGGCCCTGATTTCGTGCACCCTTTCCCCAGGTGAACCGGGCAAAACCTCGGTTGTTTCCCGCCATTTCCGTCGCCGAAACACGCTTTCCGATGTGACTTACGCGACGATGCACGGCCCGGTCTGCATCTGCCGGTCATGGGGGCGTAGCCTTGATTCCCGCTGTCCATCACCTTGTGAAGCGGAAGAGGGCGGTTGCCGCCGTGTCGTCACAGTCCCCCAGTAACTCGAGTACCTCGACCGAGGACCAAGCCGGGAAGAACCCCGCGGCTGCGTTCGGTCCCAACGAGTGGCTCGTCGACGAGATCTATCAGCAGTACCTCCAGGACCCGAATTCGGTAGACCGAGCCTGGTGGGACTTCTTCGCCGACTACAAGCCGGGCGGCGCCGCCGCGCCGGCTCCGGCGGGTACCGCGGCCGCGGGGGCCGCGGGCACCACCGCCGCGGCCCCGGCCGCACCCGTCACACCGGCCGCGGCGCCCGCCGCCCCGGCTCCGGCCACGGCCGCCCCGGCCCGTACCGCCCCCGCGGCGGCGCCGGCCGCCAGGCCCGCGGCCGCGGCCCCCGCGAAGCCCGCCGCCGCGCCCGCCAAGGCGAAGCCGAAGGCCGAGCCCGCGACCGAGGCCCCCGCGGGCCCCGAGTACGTGACGCTGCGCGGCCCGAGCGCCGCCGTCGCGAAGAACATGAACGCCTCCCTGGAGCTGCCCACGGCCACGTCCGTGCGCGCGGTGCCGGTGAAGCTGCTCTTCGACAACCGCATCGTCATCAACAACCACCTGAAGCGGGCCCGGGGCGGGAAGATCTCCTTCACGCACCTGATCGGCTACGCGATGGTGCAGGCCATCAAGGCCATGCCGTCGATGAACTGGCACTACGCGGAGAAGGACGGCAAGCCGACCCTCGTCAAGCCCGAGCACGTCACCTTCGGCCTCGCCATCGACCTGGTGAAGGCGAACGGCGACCGCCAGCTCGTCGTCGCCGGCATCAAGAAGGCCGAGACGCTGAACTTCTTCGAGTTCTGGCAGGCCTACGAGGACATCGTCCGCCGCGCCCGCGACGGCAAGCTGACGATGGACGACTTCACCGGTGTCACGGTCTCCCTGACCAACCCCGGCGGCCTCGGCACCGTGCACTCGGTGCCGCGCCTGATGCCCGGCCAGTCGGTCATCATGGGCGTCGGCTCCATGGACTACCCGGCGGAGTTCCAGGGCACCTCCCAGGACACCCTGAACCGCCTCGGCATCTCCAAGGTCATGACGCTCACGTCGACCTACGACCACCGGGTCATCCAGGGCGCCGCGTCCGGCGAGTTCCTGCGGGTCGTCGCCAACCTCCTCCTCGGCGAGAACGGCTTCTACGACGAGATCTTCGAGGCGCTGCGCATCCCCTACGAGCCGGTCCGCTGGCTCAAGGACATCGACGCCTCGCACGACGACGACGTCACCAAGGCCGCCCGGGTCTTCGAGCTGATCCACTCCTACCGGGTCCGCGGCCACGTCATGGCCGACACCGACCCGCTGGAATACCGCCAGCGCAAGCACCCCGACCTGGACATCACCGAGCACGGGCTCACCCTGTGGGACCTCGAGCGCGACTTCGCGGTCGGCGGCTTCGGCGGCAAGTCCCTGATGAAGCTCCGCGACATCCTCGGCGTGCTGCGCGACTCGTACTGCCGCACCACCGGCATCGAGTTCATGCACATCCAGGACCCGAAGCAGCGCAAGTGGATCCAGGACCGGGTCGAGCGCGGCCACTCCAAGCCGGAGCGCGAGGAGCAGCTGCGCATCCTGCGCCGGCTGAACGCGGCCGAGGCCTTCGAGACGTTCCTGCAGACCAAGTACGTCGGCCAGAAGCGCTTCTCCCTGGAGGGCGGCGAGTCCGTCATCCCGCTGCTCGACGCCGTGCTGGACTCGGCCGCCGAGTCGCGCCTGGACGAGGTCGTCATCGGCATGGCCCACCGCGGCCGCCTCAACGTCCTCGCCAACATCGTCGGCAAGTCGTACGCGCAGATCTTCCGCGAGTTCGAGGGCAACCTCGACCCGAAGTCGATGCACGGCTCCGGCGACGTGAAGTACCACCTGGGCGCCGAGGGCACCTTCACCGGCCTGGACGGCGAGCAGATCAAGGTCTCGCTGGCCGCGAACCCGTCCCACCTGGAGACGGTCGACCCGGTCATCGAGGGCATCACCCGCGCCAAGCAGGACATCATCAACAAGGGCGGTACGGACTTCACGGTCCTGCCGGTCGCCCTGCACGGTGACGCGGCCTTCGCGGGCCAGGGTGTCGTCGCCGAGACGCTGAACATGTCGCAGCTGCGCGGCTACCGCACCGGCGGCACGGTCCACGTCGTCATCAACAACCAGGTCGGCTTCACCGCCGCCCCGGAGTCCTCGCGCTCCTCCATGTACGCCACCGACGTGGCCCGCATGATCGAGGCGCCGATCTTCCACGTGAACGGCGACGACCCCGAGGCCGTCGTCCGCGTCGCTCGCCTGGCCTTCGAGTTCCGCCAGGCGTTCAACAAGGACGTCGTCATCGACCTCATCTGCTACCGCCGCCGCGGTCACAACGAGTCGGACAACCCGGCCTTCACCCAGCCGCTGATGTACGACCTGATCGACAAGAAGCGCTCGGTGCGCAAGCTGTACACCGAGTCCCTCATCGGTCGCGGCGACATCACCCTGGAAGAGGCCGAGCAGGCGCTGCAGGACTACCAGGGCCAGCTGGAGAAGGTCTTCACCGAGGTCCGCGAGGCCACGTCCCACCCGGCCGCCGCCCAGGTGCCGGACGCGCAGGCCGAGTTCCCGGTCGCCGTGACCACCGCGATCTCCCAGGAGGTCGTCAAGCGGATCGCCGAGTCGCAGGTCAACATCCCCGACCACGTCACCGTCCACCCGCGTCTGCTGCCCCAGCTGCAGCGCCGCGCGACCATGGTCGAGGACGGCACGATCGACTGGGGCATGGGCGAGACCCTGGCCATCGGCTCCCTGCTCCTGGAGGGCACCCCGGTGCGCCTCTCGGGCCAGGACTCCCGCCGCGGCACGTTCGGCCAGCGCCACGCGGTCCTCATCGACCGGGAGACCGGCGAGGACTTCACCCCGCTGCTGTACCTCTCCGAGGACCAGGCCCGCTACAACGTCTACGACTCGCTGCTCTCCGAGTACGCGGTCATGGGCTTCGAGTACGGCTACTCGCTGGCCCGTCCCGAGTCCCTGGTGATGTGGGAGGCGCAGTTCGGCGACTTCGTCAACGGCGCGCAGACGGTCGTCGACGAGTACATCTCCGCCGCCGAGCAGAAGTGGGGCCAGACGTCCGGCGTCACCCTGCTGCTCCCGCACGGCTACGAGGGCCAGGGCCCGGACCACTCCTCGGCCCGTATCGAGCGGTTCCTGCAGCTCTGCGCGCAGAACAACATGACGGTCGCCATGCCGACCCTGCCGTCGAACTACTTCCACCTCCTGCGGTGGCAGGTGCACAACCCGCACCACAAGCCGCTGGTGGTCTTCACCCCGAAGTCGATGCTGCGCCTCAAGGCCGCCGCGTCGAAGACGGAGGAGTTCACGACGGGTGGCTTCCGCCCGGTCATCGGCGACACGTCGGTGGACGCGGCTGCGGTCCGCAAGGTCGTCTTCTGCGCCGGCAAGCTCTACTACGACCTGGAGGCCGAGCGGAAGAAGCGCGGCACCACGGACGCCGCCGCTGCCGAGACGGCGATTATCCGTCTCGAGCGCCTGTACCCGCTGCCGGGTGCGGAGCTCCAGGCGGAGATCGCCAAGTACCCGAACGCCGAGAAGTACCTGTGGGCCCAGGAGGAGCCGGCGAACCAGGGCGCGTGGCCCTTCATCGCCCTCAACCTGATCGACCACCTGGACCTGGCGGTCGGCGCCGACGTCCCGCACGGCGAGCGCCTGCGCCGCATCTCCCGCCCGCACGGCTCGTCCCCGGCGGTCGGCTCGGCCAAGCGTCACCAGGCCGAGCAGGAGCAGCTGGTGCGTGAGGTGTTCGAGGCGTAGTCCCCGGACGCGGACACGCGACACGAAGGGCCCGGCTCCGAGTTCCACTCGGGGGCGGGCCCTTCGGTGTGTCACCGTGCGGCGGACGCGTCACGTCGACTGGGGTTCGAAGTCCCAGTAGGGGCGGTTGCGGGAGCGCGCCGAGATGGTGTGGGCGTGCTGGGGGCCGAGGGTGGCGGCGAGGTCGGAGAGGGCGCCCTGCTCGACCTTCTCGGCGCTCTGGTGGTCCCGCAGACCGCGCAGGTCGGCCGCGTGGGCGACGCGCGCGGACAGGGTGAGCGGATGGGTGCGGCCGAGGGACTCGGTGGCCCGCGTCACCGTGATCCGGCTCAGTTCGGCGGCGGCCTCGGTGTCCCCGACGAGGTTGCGCATCGCGGAGGCGTTGATGGCGCAGCCCAGCGTCCAGGGATGGTTCTCGCCGACGGCGGTGGTCATCTCGGCGACCGACTGCTCGATCAGCGCGTGGGCCTGCTCCCGCTCGCCGACCATGCGCAGCACCTGGGCGTGGTTGGCGCGGGCGCCGGCGACGAAGGGGTGCCCGTCGGTGAGCATCACCTCGTAGCGGGCGATGACGGACTCGCTCGCCTCCCTCGCCTGGTCGATGTCGCCGTGCTCGCGGGCGAAGCAGCTCTGGCTGACGGCGAAGGCCAGCGTCTGCGGGTCCGTCTCGCCGAGCTTGCGTTCGCAGCGCTCCAGTACCCGGGTGAACAGGGACCCGGCCTTGGCGCGGTCGCCGCCGCGGTACTGGCACATGGCCAGGTTGTGCTCGGCGCGCAGGGTCTGCGGGTTGTCGGCGCCCATCACGATGCGGTGCTCGCGGACGTTCTTCGCCTGCACGGACTCGGCCTCGCTGTAGCGGCCCAGCAGGCGCAGGTCGATGGCGTACGACACTTCGGAGAACAGGGTCCACGGGTGCCGGCCGCGCAGCAGGAGGCGCCGGGCCTCCAGGGTGCGCCGGTCGATGCCGAGCGCCTCCTCGTAGCGGCCGAGCAGGCGCAGTGAGAAGCCCAGGTTGTTGAGGGTGCTCAGGGTCCGGGAGTCCTGCTCGCCGAGCAGGTCGCGGTAGGCGTTGAAGAGCCACTGGTAGTGCTCCAGCGCCTCGTCGTAGCGGGCGAGGCCCCACAGGTCGGCGCCGAGGCCGTTGGCCGCGCGCAGGTGGTCCAGGTCGTCCACGCCACGCTGCTCGCGCAGGTGGTCGACGGCGGCCCGTTCGATGGCCTCGGTGCGTTCGTAGTCGCCGACCGAGCGGAGCAGGTTCGCGTAGTGGTGGGTGAGTTCCCAGATCCTGGGGTGGGTCTCGCCGAGCAGTTCCTTCCATGCCTTCATGGCGCGCTCGCCGAGTTTGATGCCGGCCGAGTACTCACCGGTGAACCACATGTAGCGCAGGCAGTTGAGGACCAGCCGCTGCACGTCCCGGTTCCTGCTCTTCAGCACGTCCGCGTGCTTGAGGTGCGGGACGATCTCCGCGTACTGGTCCCACAGTCGGGTGTCGGTGGGCCGCCCCGGGTCCGCTGCCGCGAGGGCGCGGCGCACCACGTCGATGAACTCCCTGAGGTCCTCGTCCGGCATGTCCTTGCGGACGATCTGGTGGACCATCCGGTGCAGGTACAGGGATTCCCCGGAGGCCGCCTCGTCGCCGGTCGCCTCGTGGGACTCGAGGCGGACCACCGAGTACTGGCGGAGCTGGTTGATCGCCTTGTTCCACAGGAGCGGGTCGTTGAGCAGCCCGGTGACCTGTTCGGGCAGCTCGTCGTGCGGCATCTCCTTGAGGAGCCGTACGGGAATGAAGCCGGGCGCGAAGAACGTGCACAGCCGCAGCAGGTCGACGGACTCGGGGACGGTGTCCTTGAGCTTGTTCAGCAGTATCGACCAGGCGGTCTGGAAGGCGACGGGGAAGTCCGCCGAGATCTTGACGACGTCCTGGTCGATGCCGCCGTCGAGCAGTTCGATGTACTCCTGCACCGACAGGTCGGAGTCGTTGAGCCAGCCCGCGGTCTGGTCGAGGAGCAGCGGCAGGTCCTCCAGGGCCTCCGCCAGCTGGTCGGCCTCCAGCTCCGAGAGGCGGGGGGCGCGGCGGCGGATGAAGGCCACCGACTCGTCGCGGCTGTAGACCGGGATCTCCAGCAGCCGGCTGTTGTGCTCGCCCCACTCGGGGTTGCGGGAGCTGATCAGGACGTGGCCGGGGCCCGTGGGGACGAGGTCCCAGATCTGGTCGGGTTCGTCGGCGCCGTCCAGGACGAGCAGCCAGCGGCCGTAGGGCTCGCCCCGGCGCAGGGAGTCCCGTACGGCCCTGAGGCGCTCGCCGTACTCGGCGCCGGTGGACAGGCCGAGGCGCGGGGCGAGTTCGGCCAGGAGGCGGCGGTAGGTGACCCGCTTCTCGGCGTTGACCCACCACACGACGTCGTACTCGGAGCCGAATCGGTAGACGTACTCGGCGGCCAGCTGCGTCTTGCCGACTCCCGACATGCCGTGCAGGGTGACGACTCCGGCGCCCGCGTCGGCGCCCTGGAGCAGGTGGTAGGCCTCGTTGAGCAGGGCCTCGCGGCCGGTGAAGCGGGTGTTGCGGCGGGGGACGCCGCCCCACACCTCCGGCATGGCGGCCGGGAAGCGCGGGCCGCGCCGCGCCCCGTCGCTCTCCTCCAGCGGGTCGCCGGGCAGGTCGAGGCGGTCCAGGAGACGGCGCTCGGCCTCCTCGGGGCCCATGTTGGTCAGGTCGACCGCGGCGAGCACGGCGGTCGCCGTGGGCAGTGTGGCGGTGGTGACGGAGACGGCGGCGAAGCGGGACGGATCGGGGGCGACGATCTCGCGCAGCGCCGTGTTCCACTCGTCGTGGGTGCGCGGCCCTAACTGGAAGTACCACTCGCTGACGATGACGAGGATGCGTCCGGAGGCGAGGGTCAGGTCGCGCAGCAGGTCGACGAGGGGTACGTCCGCCGGGGAGTCCCACCGGGAGTAGACGACGCGATGACCGCGCCGCTCGAGCCGGTCCCCGATCCAGGCCGCCCAGGCCCGGTTGAATCCGGCGAAGCTGATGGTGACGGTCTGCCTCGCGGCCCCCCTCTCGGTTGACCCGACCGGCGTACGAGCTCCAGACATGCAGCGGCCTCCCCGCACGTGATTTTAGAACCTGGCACGGTACCGCGATAGGCACCGGGCGCAGCCGTCGCTTGCGCCGACGGAAGGCGTGCCTTCCCCTCGGTACGACGATCTTCGCCCGGATCGGCCGCTTCGGCACCACGATCGGCGACTTCAGTCACGCGACTGGCGCAACTCTCCCCCGTGCCGCTGGAGCCACAGCCCCCGGGCCGCCCTGACGTACTCCTGTGCCCGGGCGGTCTGGCCGCGGGGCGGGGGGTGCTCGGCCAGCCGCTCGTAGACGGCGACCATCTGGTCCACGAACCGCCGGCCCTGCGGGGTGAGGTCGTCCGACCCAACGATCGCCGGCAGCACGGCGCCGACCTGTTCCCGGTAGCGGGCGTGCTGGGCCCACGCCGACTCACGGTGCGGGGGGTGGCCGAGGGCGAGGGCGCAGCGCTGGAAGAAGTCGGCGAGCGCGAGGTGGGAGTAGGCCCCTTGGAGCAGTCCGCCGTACGGGCGGGGGTCGGACCGCCAGGGCGCGAAGTACCGTGCCTCGTCACCCGCGTGATGCAGGGTCACGAGGTCGCCGAGTGCCCCGAGTTTGGTGTGCTGGAGCTCGTGAACGAGGGTGGCGGCGAAGCCTGTGGGGGTGGGCGGGGTGCTGCTGAGCACGGCGCCGAACGCCTCCCGCCGGGTGGCGCTGTATCCGCCGGTGTCGTGTCCCTCTCGCGACGGGCCGGGGGGTGCGGCCAGCGGGACCAGGCAGCGCAGCAGGTGGTGGGCCTCCGCCAGGCGGTGCTCCCCGCCGAGCCGGAGCAGGTGGGCGGTGCCCGACCAGGACTGCAGCCACCGCTTGCGTTCGGCGTGATCGAGGGTGACCGGACCGCCGAGGCCCTGCCGGTGGGGCCCGCCGGAATCGGTGCGGTAGGGGTCGAGATCGTCCAGCGGCACGGGTCCGGCGCCGGGCAGCAGTCCGGGCAGCGCGTACGCGGAGGTCCAGGCGGGAGCGCCGGACCACGCGCCGGTGTCGCTCTCCAGGTGGACGACGGCGTCGGCCGCGCCGGGTTGACGCAGTGTGAGCGTGCCGCGCCGGTGGACGACGTCGACGGGGGCGTCCCCGGAGACGGCGGTGTGCAGTGCCCCCAGGGAAGGCAGGGCGAGTACTCCGTCACGGGCGGTCAGCCGGACGGAGAAGCCGATCCCGGCCCGGGCGGCCGCCACCGCGGCGACGGCACCGAAGTGCGCGAGGCCCCTGCCGAGTTCGCGGGACCGCCGGTCGGGCGGGTGCCCGTCCTGGTCCCGGGTGTCGAGTCCGCGCAGGCAGCGCCGGACGAGCGGTCCCACCAGGGGGTGCAGGAGCCGGGCGCGGGCGGGCGACATGCCGTCGGGGCGGGGCGCGGGCCCTCGGGCACGGCCCTCTTCGGAGTGCTCGCCCCGGGCCGGGCCGTACTCCGCCTCAGGCCCGGGCCGTGCCCGGTCGGCCTCCGCCAGCAGCTCCCAGTCGTCCCGCAGCCGGGTCCGGGCACCGGCCGGGCAGATATCCGCGTCGGCCGTCTCGGCAGCGTCCAGCAGCGCGCGGAGCAGGAGGAGGCGCCGGGTGTCCTGGTCGCGAGCGAGGAACGCGAGGGTCGCGGGGCTGCCTTCTGTGCGGCCGAGTTCGGCGAGGGCCGGGTCTGGGACCGCCGGGAATATCACCTGATGCTCCCTTCGCGAGAGGCGGCCGGGGGCACGGAGACCGCAGCCGTCGGCGCGCGTGCCGACTCCGTGGAGAGGCGGTGTGCCACATGCCGGATGAAACGCCGCAGGTCGGCGCAGTACACGGACGGGTTGGCGAAGCCGTGTCCCGCGCGGTAGCGGTGGGCGTACTGGCCGCCGCCGCACACGGTGAGCAGGGGGCAGACCAGGCAGTCCGCCGCCAGCGCGGCGGCGCCCGCCTGCCGGGCGGCGACGCCGGGGTGGCGCAGCGCCTCGTCGAAGCCGTGCCGGAACACGTCGAGGCCGGTGTGCGCCGCTCCGTCGTAGCAGGACTTGAGCGAGTCGACCTGTTCGATGGACCCGTCGGTCTCCACGACCACGGCTTCGAAGGGGTCGAGACCCAGCGACTCGGTGGCGGCCGGCAGCCCGAGCAGCAGGGCCAGGCACTCCTCGAAGAGCCGCACCCGGGTCTCCCGGCGCCCGGCGCCCCACCAGCGGTCGAAGACGGCGCACAGCCAGTCCCCGTACGGAGTGGCTCCGCCGCCGGCCGGCCGCGGGGGCGGGGCCGTCCAGTTGCCGTGCGGGAGCAGCAGGTCCAGGGCCGGCGGGCCGAGGCCGAGCAGGGACTCGTACGTCCCGACCGGGTCCTGGTCGGGGTCGACGACGGTGAGGATCCCGGCGTACGCCTCGGGGTGGCGCCGCGCGAGCAGGCGGGCCCCGCGTGCTGCGGCGGGCCAGGACGGGCGTCCGGCGTGGTCGACGCGGAGCGTGTTGTGGGCGGGTGTGCCGCCGTCGAGGCTGATGCCGACGCGGATGCGGTGGCGGGCGAGCGTGTCGAGCCGGGGCTCGGTGAGGAGGGTGGCGTTGGTCTGGACGACCGCGTGGACGGTGCAGGAGCCGGGGACCCGCTCGCGTACCAGGCCGGTGAAGCGGCCGAGGGCGGAGGCGCCCGCGAGGAGGGGTTCACCGCCGTGCAGGACGAGGGAGACGCCGGTCAGCTCGTGGGCCGCCGCGTGTTCGGCGATGCGGGTGGCGGTGCGGTCCAGGACGCCGGGCGGTGCCGCGGCGGGGCGGGTGCGCCAGGTGCGGTCGGGGCCCTCGTAGAGGTAGCAGTAGCGGCACGCGAGGTTGCAGCGGCCGTGGACCTTGACGACGAACTGCCGGAAGGGGAAAGGCCCTTCGGGTATCGGAGGGGGAGCAGCCTCTTGAGACACTCCGGCACCCCCATGGTGTACAGCGCGCGCTCCCGCGATCCGCGGCGGGCCCCGGATCGCGGCCCCCTGCCCGTACGATGCGGCATTCCCGGGCAGGGGCCCACCACAAACTTGGCCCGATCGAACATGTCCGATTCAACTGTCACGGCGACCGGATCTGTCGCTCATCGATCGATGAGATCGGTGCGATCGGTGCGATCCGCGAGATCCGTGAGATCCGTGAGATCGGTGAGGCTCGCCGGTCGGCCGTTGCGCGGCCTTGTCAGAGAGCGCTGTTGAACCCCCACAGCACCTCGCTCGGCTGCCGCGCCCGCTCCCGCAGCTCCTCCAGCACCTCGCCCAGGACGGGGTGCCGGACCGTCCGCAGATCGGCCAGGTCCAGCGACAGCAGGTCGGGAAGGGGGTCCTCGGCCCCCGCCGCCGGTGGTGCGGCCTCCGACGCGGGCCGCGTCGGCTCCTCGTGCACGGTCCTGCTCACCCTCACCCTCCCTTTCCTCGGTCACTCCAGTTCGGCCAGCCGCTGGGCCGTCTGCCGGGCGGTCGGCTCGCTCGTGCCCACGGTGTCGTCCGGCAGCCGGGACCACTCGGTCCGGGCGGCCCGGTAGGCCTCGCGGGCGGCGCGTGGACGCGACGCCGCCTCATAGGACATACCCCGCCAGTGGTGCGCCTGCGCGCCCAGCTCGACCGCCTCCTGGCGCCGGCGGTCCGTTTCGGCCTCCGACTCCGCATCGCGGGCCGCCTGAACCGCGCCCCTGAAGGCGTCGACCGCGTCGTCCAGCCGGGCGGGCCGGCCCAGGCTCTGGAACGCCTCGAACTGGGTCTGGCCGAGTTCGAGCCAGCACCGGGCGGCCAGCACCGGATCCTCCGCCTCGGTGGCCGCCAGCCCCAGCAGGTGCTCCGCCTCCCGCAGGTCGACGCGGTCGCCCCGGGCCCGGTACCTGAGCATCAGCGCCCGGCCCAGCAGCAGCAGCCGGTGGGCGAGCCGCGCGCTGCCGGCCGGGGTCTCCGTACGGCAGTCCCGCAGCACCCGGATCGCCCGGGAGACCGCTTCCTGCGCCCGGGGACCGCTCTCCGACGCGGCGCGGCGCAGCAGCACCTCGCCCCACTCGGCGAGGACGTCGGCGTGCGCGGGCGCGTCCCGCGGCACGCCCCGGGCGGCCTGCGCGAAGTGCTCGGCGGCGTCCTGCAGCGCCCGCGGATCGCCCGACTCGGCATGACGGGCCGCGCTGATCCGTCCGGCGCGCACCAGCAGGGAGGCGCGCAGACTCTGCTCGCGGGTGAGGTCCAGCGCCTCGTCGACCCGGGCCTGGGCGTCGTTCAGGGAGCCGCCCGACCTGAGGAGCGCGTCGACCAGGTCGAGGAGGGTGCGGACGCGCTCGCGGGCGGGGCCGCCGGGGGCGGGAGCCGTCGCGTCCGGGCCGCCGTCCAGGGCGTCGCGCAGCGACTGGGCGCCCTGCTGCGCGTACAGGCGGGACTGTTCGGGGTCGGCCGTGGCGCCCGAGAGCCTCAGCAGGACGCGGCCGTGGGCCAGCGGCAGTCCCGGGGGCCTGAGGCGCCGGTCCGGCCAGGCGTCGGCGAAGGCCTCCAGCATGCCGACGGCGCCCTGGAGGAGCGCGCTGTCGCGGCCGAGCCGCCACTGCGCCTCCAGCGCGCCGACCCGCTCCAGGGTGAGCCGCAGCGCCTGGTCCGTCTCCAGGTCGGGCGCGGCGCAGGCCACCGCGTACTCACGGTCGGCGCGGCGCAGCAGGTCGAGCGCCCCCCGCCGGTCGCCGCGCCGCCTGCGGTCGGTGGCGGCGGCGTGCAGCACCCGTGCCAGTACGGCCCGTTCGCGCAGTGCCCGGGGGTGGGCGACGGCCCGCTCGGCGGCCGCCTCGGCCTCGCGCAGCATGTCGCCGCCGCCCTGCACCTCCCACAGGCGCAGCAGGCAGTGGGCGAACTCGGCCCACAGCTCGGGGTCGGCGCCGACGGGCCTCTCGTGCTCGGTGGCGCCGCGCAGCAGCTGCACGGCGTCGATCAGGTCCTGCACCATCCCGTCCTGGTCGAACTGCCCGACCAGCGAGCGGGCCCGGGTGACCGCCGCGTGCGGGGGGCGGTCCTCCTCGGGGTTCGGCCGTCCCCGGCTTCCGTACAGCGCGAACTGCTCGGGCAGCGGCATGAACCGCTCCAGGACCCGCGCGGCGACCTCGGCGAACGGCTGCGGGACGAGGACCGTCCCGCCGCGGTGGCCGTCGCCCCCGCCGTCCGCGTCGTCGCCGTTCGCGCCCTGGTAGGCGGTGCCGGTGACGGGGGCGTAGGGGCGCCCCGAGCCGCCGTTGCCGAGCTGGGCGAGGGCCAGGGCGGGGAAGTTCGGTCCGCCCTTGCCGAACCGCTGCTCTATGTACTCCGAGCAGTGCTTGAGGACCAGGACGGCCTCGTCGCGGCCCAGCGGCGACAGCAGCGACTCCTGGACGCCGGAGGCGAACTCGTACCACTGGACGCCGTCGTGCCCGTGCGCCTCCCTGGCCCGTGAGACGAGTCCGCTGAGCAGCACCTCGGCGAGTTCGGAGGGCCCGGAGCCCGGGAGCATGGTCCGCTGCACCAGCTGCATCACCGGGAGGCAGAGCGGGGCCGCCGCCAGGTAGACGGCGAGCCGGCCCGCGGCGGGCGAGGCGCTGGAGCGGAACCTGCTGACGAGTTCGAGCGCGGAGGGCCGCCGTCCGGGCGGGGCGGCGGGCGTGGGCGGATGGTCGGCGCGCACCCAGCCGACGGCGCCCGCCACCGGTCCGGCACCGGCGCCGGACAGCAGCCGGGCCCAGGCACCGAGCGCCACCGGTTCCGGCGGCAGCACGGGCACCGGGGCCGCGCCCCGGCGGGCCTCGGGGGCCGGGCCCGCCGTCGTGCGCACCCGCAGTGCGGCCGCGCCGCCCAGGCCCTCGCCGCGGCTCAGTTCGCCGTAGGTGACCGGCAGTCGGGTGCGCTGCCACATGCGCTGGGGCAGCGGTTGCAGCACGGCGACGGGGCTCTGCCGGGAGAGGTGGTGCAGCAGCCGGTGGGCGCGGCCGCTGTGCCACAGCGGGCCGGCGCAGTCGCTGACCAGCAGGGTGATCCGGCGGCCGGTCGGGTCGCTCAGCCGGTCCGCGGAGTGCAGGGGCGCGGCGGAGAGTTCCGGGCTGCGGCTGACGGCCGGTTCGCCGTCCGGGCCCTGGTGCAGATGGCTGACCTGGATGTCCCAGAAGGCCCCCAGCTGGCCGAAGACCTGCTCGAGTTCGGCGAACATCCGGTCCCACACCCGCATGGACGACGAGGTGTCCATCACCAGCTGGAGCCGTGCGTCGGCGCGGGTCACCGCGCGGAAGACGGGCAGGACGAGGCCGCCGGTCCGTGCGCTCAGCTCGGCGGTGGC
Source organism: Streptomyces sp. NPDC008313 (assembly GCF_042956125.1). NCBI lineage: Bacteria > Bacillati > Actinomycetota > Actinomycetes > Kitasatosporales > Streptomycetaceae > Streptomyces > Streptomyces sp. NPDC008313. The sequence goes on along the minus strand of NZ_JBIBFR010000014.1, from coordinate 88,508 downwards.
CGTCTCGTCGAGCACCGAACGCAGGGGTGGAGCGGCGCTGCGGTAGCCCTGCAGGGGGCGCAGGGCGCGCTGGAGTTCCAGGGGCGCGGGGAACGCGGGAGCGGCGGGCACGCCGACAGGCAGCCCCGTCGCCCGGTGCGCGCCACCGGTCCCCGGCTCCGTGTCCGGCGCCGCGGAACGCGCCCCGGGCCGGCGCGCGGTGTGCGGTACGGGATACAGGGCCACGTTCCGGTCGGCCGACGCGCTGTGCGCCTGCGGCTCCGGGACGGCGGGCCGGGTCCGCCCCGGCTCCGGTCGGGACGGGAGCGCCGCGGCGCCCGCCGTCCGGCCGCCGGGCCGCGCGTCGTCCCGCGCCGGCCGTACGGAGCCGGGCCGGCCGGACTCCACCGGCTCGGCGCCGCCGGTGGGGCGCGCCCAGCGGGCCAGCCACAGGGTGTCGCACAGCTCCTCGGCGTCCGGGTCGAGCCCGATCCCGCGCAGCCGGACGACCAGCTCCGCGACGAGGTCGCCGGGCTCGCAGGAGGGTCCGGACGCGGAGGGGGGCCCGGGCGCGGGGGTGTCCGGCCCGTCCGCGGGTACGGGGCCGTGCCGCGCCGCCGCATCAGGCATCAGCGGGTCACCTCGGACGGTCGAGTCGCTGGATGAGCAGGTCCGCGAGCCGGTCGCGGCTGGGCGGGGCCGCCGCGTCGGTGAGGTAGATGGCGTTCAGCAGCTGGTCGGCGGCGACCAGTTCGCTGCGGGAGCGCTCCAGGAAGTGCGCGATGAGGTCGTCGCCCGCGCGCGCCGCCTCGTCGCCGAGGTGGGCCCGTACGAAGGTGGCGAGCCGCTTGTGGTCGGGCCGGCCCAGTTCGAGGTGGATGCAGCGGCGCATCAGCGGGGCCGGGAAGTCGCGCTCGCCGTTGCTGGTCAGCACCACGAAGGGGAAGGCCCGGCAGCGCACCCGGCCGTCCCGGACCGTCACCCTGGTGCCGTCGGCGGTGAGCACCTGGGCCTCTCCCCCGGGCAGCCGGTCGGCGATCCGCTCCAGCTCGGGGATGGCGAACTCGCCTTCCTCCAGCACGTTCAGCAGGTCGTTCGGCAGGTCGATGTCGCTCTTGTCCAGCTCGTCGATGAGGACGACACGCGGGGTGTCGGAGGGCAGCAGCGCGGTGCCGAGCGGACCGAGCCGGATGTAGCTCCCGATGCCCTCGACCGCTCCGGGGGCACCGGCCGCCGTGCCGCCGCCCTCCGCCGCGGCGCCCCGTGCGCCCTGCGCGGCGATCTGCACGTCCTGGAGCCGGGCGATCGCGTCGTAGTGGTAGAGGCCGTCCTGGAGCGTGGAGCGGCTCACGATCGACCAGCGCAGGACGTCGCCCAGGCCGAGTTCGTACGCGACGGAGTGCGCGAGCGTGCTCTTGCCCGCGCCGGGGCTGCCGGTGACCAGCAACGGGCGGCGCAGATACAGCGCCGCGTTGATCATCTCCAGCTCCTCGGCGCCGGGCCGGTGCAGTTCGGCGAGGTGCCGGTGGGCGCCGAGCCTGCGGTCCTGGGAGCCGTCGGCGCCGGCCGGTGCCGCCTCCCGGCTCGCGAAGTCCCGCCAGGGCGGCGGCGCGGGCAACCGGTCGATGCCGCCGTGGGGTTCACCGGCGCCTCGGTAGATGAGCCACTCGCTGGATTCGGTCATTGCCCAGTCCTCGTCGTCACTGGTCCGCCACGGCAGCCGTCGATCGTGCATCACGGTATCGACCCTCGCCGGACCCCGTAAGGGCCCGGCGTGAGCGACCCTGGGGCCGGTCACGGCACCTCCCGCGCCTTCGTCCCGCTCCCGCTTCCCGCGCCCCCGGGCTCCTCGGTTCCCTCGCTCCCCGGCTCCCGCGCGCACCGGTCCCCCGGCGTCCGCCGGGCGCTCACGGCGCCTGCAGGAGGTCGCCGGCCCCGGGCAGGGGGCGCGCGTCGTCGTAGAACAGGGCGATGCCGTCGGCCCAGTAGGTCTCCGCGCGGCCGGCGCGCACCCCCGCCCGTAAGGCGTACACGAGTTGGGGGAGCCGTTCCGCGCTGCCCGCGCCCGCGACCGTGTCCCCGGCTCTGCGGTGGAACTCGCCGCAGACCGCGTCCGGTCTCCCCCTCCAGCGCCGCCACACCGCGACCCCGAAGCCGCCGCGCACGATCCGGACGAGTGCGGCCGCGTCGTCCTCGAACCGGTGGTCGCCGTAGCGGCAGAGCACCGGGACCGTGCCGTGGGGCAGCCCCCTCAGCACGTCCGCGGGCGGCACGGGTACCCGCAACCCGTCCTCGCAGTCGAGCACTTCGGCCTTCGCTCCGTGCGCGTGGATCCACCGCCAGCGGGCCTGCCGTTCGGCGTCGTCCACGTCGCCGGCGCCGCCGTCCCAGCTGTCGTCACCGCCGAATCCGCCGGGTACGGGCGAGAACGGGTCGTCGTCGGCGGGCAGTTGGTCGCGGTCGGCGCAGCGGACCACGACGGGGCGGTGGGCGCCGAGCGGGGGCTCGCCGGGCACGACCTGCCAGGCGTCGACGTCGAGTCCCAGCAGCGGGTGGGGCAGCGCGACCTGGAGGACGGCGGGCCGTCCCGGTTCGTCGCAGCGGCGGAACGCCTCGGCGAGGGGTGCGGCCAGCCGGCCGGGGAGTTCCGCGAGGTGCGTGCGCTGGTCCTCCCGGACGCGGACCACGTCACCGGCCGGGTGGGCGACGGCGACACGCCAGTCGCAGCGGTCCGGTTCCCAGCCGCGACGCGCCAGTTCGAGCAGGACGAACCGGTGCGGCCCGGGGTGGGCGGCGGCGTCCGGGTGGGGCTCCGCGGCGGTCCGCCCGTCGTCCTCCCCGTCACGCGGGGCGGAGAGAGCCTGACCGGTCCCCTGGGGTGCCCCGGGCACGGCGGGGGCACCGGGCGCCGCAAATGCCTTGGGCACGACGGACGCACCGGGCGCCGCAGGTGTACCGGGCACGGCGGACGGGACGGGCGCCCCGGGTACGACGTCCACGCCGGCCTCCGCCGGTCCCGGTAAGAGCCGGGGTGGCACCACGGCCGGACGCCGGGGTGACCGGAGCAGATCGATGCGCTGCTGCGCGAGATGCCTGCGGTAGCGCAGCCCGAGGCCCTCGGCGGCCTGCCGCACCCACTCCCACAGCGCCTGCTCCGCGCTCTCGGTGCCGGGCGTACCGAAGGGCCGCTCGGCCGACATGACCCGCATCGCGTAGTCGAGGACGACCTCCAGCCCACTGGTGCCGCGTGCGCTCTCGTACAGCGCCCCGAGACCGTCGCGCCAGCCGCGGGGGGCCGGGTGCGGGATCGAGGCCTGCCGGTCCAGCAGCTCCTCCAGGACGTCGAGCAGGCCGCGGGTGCTGACCGGGGGCGGCAGGTCGGCGAGGCGGCCGAGCAGCTGGGTCCGCTCGTCGGGGCCGAGCGTGCGGCCGGGCCGCGCGCCGAGCTGGCTCTGGACGTCGGCCCAGGTACTGCGGTCGGAGTCGGGGTGGCGCTGCCGGTCGCGGTGGTAGCGGTCATGCGCGTGGAAGACGGCCTGGTAGAGGTCGTCGTGCTCGGCCCGGACCCCGTCCGCCGGGACGGGCAGCGAACGGAGCTGCTCCACACCGGTGGAGGTGCCGCCGGGCCCGCGGTCGGCCCGCGACTTCAGCACACCGACCACCTCACCGCGTACGGGGTCGACCACGGGCCCCCCGGAGACACCGGGCGGGAGGACGTCCCCGCCCAGCCGTATCTGCTCGTCCGAGGACCAGCCGCCGAGGGTGCCCTGGACCTGGAGCGTCCCGTTCAGCCGCTGCAGCCGGCCGTCCACGACCGTCCAGCCGGAGAAGAAGACGGTCGCCTCGCCGTAGTAGGCGGCCGGGCGTTCGGTGAGGTAGGCGCAGTGGTGGTCGACGGGCTCGCGCAGCTGGATCAGGGCGAGGTCCGGGGAGGGCCAGCTGCCCCGCGGGGGCTGCCGGACGTGGTCGGGCAGGACCGCCGTCACCTCTCCGGCGACGGCGGACGTGCCACGGCCGGGCCCGGTCTCGTAGACCACGGTGACCTCACCCCCCTTGCCGCTCGGTGTCACGTGCGCGCAGGTGAGAACCCAGTTGGGCGCGATGAAGAAGCCGCTCCCGAGGAACGTGCCTGGCTCGTCCAGGGCATACCCGGACCCCGCGCGATGGATGCGCACCGTCGCCGCCATGACGAGATCACGCAGCGCACGGTGGGCGGCGTCGCGCTCGCTCGATGCGCCCGGGGCGTGCTCGCCCGTCACGCCACGCCCCCGCCGGCGGCGTCCGCGGCACCCCCATGCGCCGAAGCGCCGGGAGACGCGCCCGCGCGCGCCGAGGGGACCGACGGAGCACCGCCGCCACCGGTCCCGGCAGAGGTGCGCGCGTCGGTGCCGGTGCGGCCGTCGGTGCCGGTGCGGCCGTCGGTGCCGGTACGGCCGTCGGTGCCGGTACGGGCGTCCGCGTTCGCGTCCGCGTCGGGGTCGAGATCCGGTGGGCCGCCGTTCCAGGTGAGGGTGACCGTGATGCCGGCCTTGGCCTCGCCGTCCGCGAGGAGGCCGACCACCTTGCCGGCCTTCGCGGTCAGCTCGATCCCGAACTCGACGCTGACCTCGTCCGGCTTGACCGCTCTCAGCGGGTCCGCCAGTGAGCGCGCGACGCTCGTGACCACCGCGTTCAGGCTCTCGACGTGCGCCTCGATCCGCTCGCCGAACCCCGTGTCCGTGTACGCGAGTCCGCCGGACGGCTCCGTCGGCTCCTCGTCCAGCTCTTCGGCCGCCGAGATGCGCGCCCACACGGGCGTCCCGTCCGGCATCGCGATCCGCGCGACCCGGGTCACTCCGTCACCCATGACATCCCCCGTCACCCCGTTCCCCCGAACCCCGTAGGCACCGCCTGACCGACCGTAACTCCCGGGTGGCGGTGGCGCGAGAGGCCCTCCGGGCTCCGGCCGCCCCCGCCTATCCTTTTCCTTGTCCTCCCGCGTCCCGCACGGGAGGAAGGTCTACGTTGCCTTCCCTCCAGGGAAGACGCCCACCCCTTTCCCGTCCCTTTCACCTTCGGAGCACCACCCATGTACTTCACCGACCGCGGCATCGAGGAGCTGGAGAAGAGGCGCGGCGAGGAGGAGGTCACCTTCGAGTGGCTCGCCGAGCACCTGCGCACCTTCGTCGACCTGAACCCGGACTTCGAGGTTCCGGTGGAGCGGCTGGCCACCTGGCTGGCACGGCTGGACGACGAGGACGAGTAGGCGGCGCGCCACTCACGACCAGGGGGACGGCCACCAGACCCGGATTCCGGGGACGGCGGCCCGTCCCCTTTTCCGACCGCCGGGACCTCTCCGGACGATCGCCCGGAGAGGTCCCGCGGATCCCCCGGCGACGGACATGACGGACAGTCTTGACTTCCCGCAATCGCGATATATCGTGTGTTGTGGGAGACGCGATATGGCGCGTTACGCCTCATGTCCCATCGGGTTCAGCCGGCCGAGGAGGTCCGCACCATGTCCGAGTGGTCCGTCGCAGAGCCGCGGAAGCTCACCTTCGACGCCCCCGTGACGGCACTCCACGTGCGCATCGTCGACGGAACGGTCAACGTGGTCGGCACCGACGGTGGTTCCGCCCGGCTGGAGGTGTCCGCGATAGAGGGACCCCCGCTCACGGTGACGCAGCGCGGAGGCACCCTCACCGTCGCCTACGAGGACCTGCCCTGGAAGGGGTTCCTGAAGTGGCTGGACCGCAAGGGCAGGCGGCGCAGCGCGGTCGTCTCCCTCGCGGTCCCCGCGGCGACGCGGGTCGAGGTCGGCGTGGTCGGGGCCGGCGCGATGGTCTCGGGGCTGGACGGGCGCGCGGACATCAAGGGTGCCACCGGTGACACGACACTGGTCGGACTCTCGGGCCCGGTCCGCGCCACGACCGTCTCGGGGAGCGTGGAGACCCAGGCCGTCACGGGCGATCTCCGGCTGAACTCGGTCTCCGGGGACCTCACCGTCATCGAGGGCGGCTGCCCGTCCGTGAAGGCCGACTCGGTGAGCGGTTCGATCATCCTCGACCTGGATGCCACGGGCGGCCCGGCCGACGTCGCCCTCACGACCGTCTCGGGCGAGATCGCGATCCGCGTCCCCCGCACGGCGGACGCGCGCGTCGAGGTGAACAGCGCGAGCGGCACGGTCTCCAGCACCTTCGACGACCTGCGGGTCGGCGGCCACTGGGGCCGGACCGGATGCGGCTCGTGGGGCGCGAACCACATCAGCGGGAAGCTGGGAGCCGGGACCGGCAGGCTGAGGGCGACGACCGTCTCAGGGGCGATCGCCCTGCTGCGGAGGCCACCGGCGGAGGACGAGCCATGGGACACGGACCCGGACGACCGTCCCGGCGGTCCCCGCACCACCCCGCCCGCCGACTCCCACGACGCCCCCGCCGACAGGGCCCACGACATCCCGGCCCACAAGAAGGTGCTCTGACATGCCCCCCGTCTTCGCCCACGGCCGACTGCGCCTCTACCTCCTGAAGCTGCTGGACGAGGCCCCCCGCCACGGGTACGAGGTGATCCGTCTGCTGGAGGAGCGTTTCCAGGGGCTGTACGCACCCTCGGCCGGCACCGTCTACCCCCGGCTGGCGAAGCTGGAGGCCGAGGGTCTGGTGACCCACACGACCGAGGGCGGCCGGAAGGTGTACGCGATCACGGACGCCGGCCGGGCCGAGCTGGCCGACCGCAGCGGCGAGCTGGCCGACCTGGAGCTGGAGATCCGCGAGTCGGTCGCCGAGCTGGCCGCCGAGATCCGCGCCGATGTACGGGGCGCGGCCGGGGATCTGCGACGTGAGATGCGGGCGGCGGCCTCCGAGGCCCGGCGGGGCTCCCGCACGGGCGCGGCGGGCGAGGGGCGCGGGGGCGCGTCCGAGGAGTCCGGCGAGACGGACTGGCGGGCCGCGAAGGAGGAGATGCGGAAGGTCAAGCAGGAGTGGAAGGAGCAGGCCCGGCGCGCGAAGGACGAGAGCCGGCGGGCCCGCGAGGAGGCCCAGCGGGCCCGGCGCCAGGCCAAGGAGGCGCAGGACAGCGCCCGGACGCTGGCGGCGGAGGAGATGCAGCGCATGGCCAGGCGGGTCCAGGAGCAGGTCCAGGACCACTTCGCCCGCGGCGACTGGCCGACCGGGGTCCGGGAAGGACTGGCCGAGCTGGCCAAGGAGTTCGGCGACTTCGGCAAGAACTTCGGGACCGACTTCGGCAAGGACTTCGGAGGCAGGGCTTCCGGGACCTCGCACGCCGGAGACAAGCACTCCGGGGGCGGCAGCCCTCAGGACAAGGGTTCCGCCCCCAGGAGCACGACCTCCGCCGAACCCGGGTACACGGTCACGCCGGACGACTTCCCCGCCGGTTACGAGCCCGCCTGGGTCCACGAGGGTTCCACCGGTGATCCGGCCCGTGACCTCGACCGGCTGCTGGACCGGTTCAGGGACGACATCCGTGACGCCGCCCGCGACCACGGCGTGACGGAGGGCCAGCTGCGCGAGGCGAGGCGCCACCTGTCGACGGCGGCGGCGCACATAGGGGCGGCACTCCGGTCACCGAAGGCATGAGACTCCCCTCGCGCCTGTGGTGCCCGACGCTCTGGGAGCCGGGGCCTCCCCGGCGCCCGGAGCCGTCACCCCGCCTCGGCCAGGCCCTCTCCCCCGCCGTACAGGACACGGGTGACCGACTCGTACGTCACCCCGTGATCGGCGAGCACCTCGGCGGGGACTCCGGGGTGGATGAGGAGTGCCATGAGGAGATGCTCGTCCCCGATGTGACGGTGGCGCCGGGCGAGGGCGATGCGCAGGGACCGGGTCAGCGTGTCCTTCGCCCCCCGGGCGAAGGGGCGGCGTCCCGGCCACCGGCCCGCTCCCTTCCGGCCGGAGCCGAGCGCGCCGACTCCGTGCGCCTCCTCGACACGGGACACGATCTCCGTCAGATCGATGCCGAGACCGGAGAGCGCGTCGGCGTCCGCGCGTGACAGCCCTCCGCGACGGCGCGCGTCGGCGAGCGCCTCCCGTACCGACGCGCGGCGCTTGTCCACGCCGAGCGCCGCGAGGGCGAACGACGCCCGGCTCGCCTCCCGGTCGAGGAGAGCGAGGAGCATGTGCTCCTCCTCGACCGCCTCCGCACCCGAGGACTCCGCGTGCTCGCTCGCGCCCAGAACCACGGCGCGGGCGTCCTTGGTGAAGCGTTCGAACATCACTGCCTCCCGTACTTCTTGTGCACTGCCTGCCTGCTCACACCGAGCTCCGCGGCGATCTCCTGCCACGACCAGCCCTGATTGCGCGCACTGCGCACCTGCACCGCCTCCAGCTGCTCCAGCAGCCTCCGCAACGCGGAGACCGCCCGCAGCCCGATCCGCGGATCGCGGTCACCCGCGCGCTCGGCGAGATCCGTTGCCTCGGTCATGCGTGTCAACTTACATTGACATCCGCGCAGCGTCAACCGTGGTTGACAGGATGGGTCGGGCCGAGCGCGGACGCGGACTCCGGGTGCCGGGAAGCAGGCAGGCGGCGGGCCCGTGACCGGGCCCGCCGCCTGCCGCGTGGAGACGAAGGTGGAGAAGTGACGAAGGTGGAGAGGTGGAGAGGTGGAGAGGTGGAGAGGTGGAGAGGTGGAGAGGAAGGCAGAAGGACGGAGGGACCGGTGCCGGAGGACGGTGCGCGAGGCGTCAGGAGTGCGTCGTCAGCACGATCTTGCCGAACTGTCCGCCCGACTCCATCCGCTCGAAGCCCTCACGGGCCCGGTCGAGCGGAAGGACCTCGTCGATGACGGGCCGCACCCCCGTCGCGGCGCAGAAGGAGAGGAGGTCCTCCAGCTCGTCCTTGCCGCCCATCGTCGACCCGACGATCCTCAGCTCGAGGAAGAAGATCCGGGTCAGCTCGGCGTGCGAGGGACGGTCGCCGCTCGTCGCCCCGGAGATGACGACCGTGCCGCCGGGACGCAGGGACTTCACCGAGTGGGACCAGGTGGCCGCGCCGACGGTCTCGATGACCGCGTCCACCCGCTGCGGCAGCCGCGCACCGGGTTCGAGCGCCTCCACGGCCCCGAGTTCGACAGCCCGCTTGCGCTTGGCCTCGTCGCGGCTGGTGGCGAAGACCCGCAGCCCCGCGGCCCGGCCGAGCACGATCGCGGCGGTGGCCACACCCCCGCCCGCGCCCTGGACGAGCACGGAGTCTCCGGGACGCACCCCGGCGTTGGTGAAGAGCATGCGGTACGCCGTCAGCCAGGCCGTGGGAAGACAGGCGGCCTCCTCGAAGGAGAGCTCCTTGGGCTTGGGCAGGACGTTCCACGTCGGTACGGAGACCTGTTCGGCGAAGGTCCCCTGGTAGCGCTCGGTGAGGATGGAGCGGGGCTCGGCCGGACCGACGCCGTGGCCGGTCTGCCCGATGACGGAGTGGAGGACGACCTCGTTGCCGTCCTGGTCGATCCCGGCGGCGTCACAGCCGAGGATCATCGGCAGCTTGTCCTCACCGAGGCCGACTCCGCGCAGCGACCACAGGTCGTGGTGGTTGAGGGAGGCGGCCCTGACGTTCACGGTCGTCCAGCCGGGCCGGGCCTCGGGGGCGGGCCGCTCCCCCAACTCGAGGCCGTTCAACGGCTGGTCACGGTCGATTCGGGCGGCGTAGGCAGCGAACATGACCTTGACCCTAGGTCTCCGCCACCGCCGGCGGAACCAGCCCCCGGTGTGACACGCGTCCCGCCACCCCACCCGAACGGACGAATGCCCGGGTAAAGAAGTGGTCCCGCCCAAAAGACCCGGGCGGGACCACGAACCGATCGAACCGACCGGACCCACGGACCGCGAACCGGAGGACCGGCGGACCGGCGGACCCGACGGGCCGACAGACCGGCGGACCGGCAGACCGGCGGACCGTCAGCGGCGGGCCACGCCTTCCGCCCGCGCGGCCGCGGCCACCGCCGCCGTCACGGCGGGGGCGACCCGCTCGTCGAACGGCGAGGGGATCACGTAGTCGGCGGCGAGATCGTCACCGACTACCGCCGCAAGCGCCTCGGCGGCCGCGATCTTCATCGTCTCCGTGATCCGGGAGGCCCGGACCTGGAGCGCACCGGCGAAGATCCCCGGGAACGCGAGCACGTTGTTGATCTGGTTCGGGTAGTCGGACCGCCCGGTCGCGACCACGGCCGCGTACTTGTGGGCGATGTCCGGGTGCACCTCGGGCGTCGGGTTGGCCATGGCGAACACGAACGCGCCCTCGGCCATGGAGGCCACCGCCGACTCAGGGACCGTGCCGCCGGAGACGCCGATGAACACGTCGGCGCCCGCCAGCGCGTCCTCCAGCGAACCGGAGATCCCCGCCTTGTTGGTGATCTCCGCGAGTTCCCGCTTGACCGGCGTCAGGTCGTCCCGGTCGGCGGACACGACACCCTTGCGGTCGGCCACGGCGACGTCGCCGAGCCCTGCCTCCAGCAGGAACTTGGCGATGGCGACACCGGCCGCGCCCGCTCCGGAGATCACGGCGCGCAGGTCGCCGAGCGCCCGCCCGGTGAGCCGGGCGGCGTTGCGCAGGGCCGCGAGGGTCACGACCGCCGTGCCGTGCTGGTCGTCGTGGAAGACCGGGATGTCCAGCCGCTCCTGGAGCCTGCGCTCGATCTCGAAGCAGCGCGGCGCCGAGATGTCCTCCAGGTTCACTCCCCCGAAGGACGGCGCGAGCCGGACGACGGTCTCGATGATCTCGTCGGTGTCGGTGGTCGCCAGGGCGATCGGCACCGCGTCGACCCCGCCGAACTGCTTGAACAGGATCGCCTTGCCCTCCATCACGGGGAGCGAGGCCTCCGGTCCGATGTCTCCGAGCCCGAGCACGGCCGTCCCGTCCGTCACGACGGCGACGACGGACGACTTCCACGTGTAGTCATGGACCAGCTCGGGCTGCTCGGCGATCGCGCTGCACACTTTCGCGACGCCGGGTGTGTACGCCAGGGACAGGTCGTCCTTGTCGCGAACCGGCACGGTGGCCCGCACGGCCATCTTGCCGCCGCGGTGCAGCGCGAAAGCGGGGTCGAAAGCGAGATCCACGCCGTCCGCCCCGTCGACCGTGGCGACGGAATTGACCGGCTCCGCGTCGCCTTCATGACCTGTATTGCTGTCGCTGCGAGGATTGACGATCTCCGCTGCCACTTTGTTTTACCCCTTAAGTCTTCAAGGTTTGAGGGTGACCACGCCTGGTTGAGGTGTGGGCGGGCACCGCGTATGACCCTGGTGGCTGATGCGTACGGGGTACGTACGGGCACATACGCGACGGGCGCGCCGCACACGCGCCCTGAGCCCCGGATGAGGGGTGTAAGGAACCTTCATACCGGACGGACCGCGCGGTGGACGAGTCCATAACGAAGGTCACACGTCGGGGACATGACTCCTCACCGGATATGCGGACAAGTCCATGACATTTCCACGGACACGGCACGTGCGCAGATGCCGGTGATCACTTCGCGCACGGCACCGAAGATCTTCCGGTCGGAAGACGGGATTCCCGCATAAGGTCCGGTCGTGTGTACCGACCTGTAGCGGTTCGGGGGTGACCCGTTATCCGATTTTGACATAGCGAGCCCCCTGAATGGCTGAGTCCGAATGGCAAGATGCCGTCATCACACGAGGTCGCGACACCCGAAGGTGTGTGTTCTCGTCGACCCATCGGCAACTCCCTCATCCGCCGGAGGAACCCTCATGACCGCAAGCACCACCCGTCGTACGACTGCGCAGTCCCGGATAGCCGCGGTCGCTGCGATCGCGGTCGCCGGCACCCTGCTGCTCACCGGCTGCGGTGACCAGACCAAGGACAAGGACTCGGGCAGCAGCACGCAGTCCGGCTCGGCCCCGCTGGCCGACAAGCTGCCCCAGGCGATCCGCGACAAGGGCGTCATCAAGGTCGGTTCGGACATCGCGTACGCGCCGGTCGAGTTCAAGGACAGCTCCGGCAAGACGGTCGGCATCGACCCCGACCTGGCCGACGCCATGGGCAAGCAGCTCGGCGTGAAGTTCGAGTTCCAGAACGGCACCTTCGACACGCTGATCACGGGTCTGCGCTCCAAGCGCTACGACATCGCGATGTCGGCCATGACGGACACCAAGGACCGTCAGGAGGGCCTCGACTCCGAGACCGGCAAGAAGGTCGGCGAGGGCGTCGACTTCGTCGACTACTTCACCGCCGGTGTCTCGATCTACACCAAGAAGGGTGACGACCAGGGCATCAAGACCTGGTCGGACCTGTGCGGCAAGAAGATCGTGCTGCAGCGCGGCACGGTCTCCGAGGACCTGGCCAAGTCCGAGGCCCAGAAGTGCCCCAAGGGCAAGACCATCGCCATGGAGGCCTTCGACAACGACCAGCAGGCCCAGACCCGCCTGCGCGGCGGCGGCGCGGACGCCGGCTCCTCCGACTTCCCGGTCGCCGCGTACGCGGTGAAGACCTCCGGCGGCGGCAAGGACTTCCAGATCGTCGGCGAGCAGGTCGAGGCCGCTCCGTACGGCATCGCGGTCGCCAAGTCGAACACCCAGCTGCGGGACGCCCTGCAGGCCGCGCTCGACGCGGTCATCAAGGACGGCACCTACGACAAGGTGATCTCGAAGTGGGGTGTCGCGGACGGTGCCGTGAAGGCGGCCCGGATCAACGGCGGCAAGTGACCCGGCGGCCGGGGCACTGAAAGGCAACATCCGTGACTGTTGACATCGACAAGACGACGGGCCCGGAGGACACTCCCCCGGCCGGCCCGGAGGCCATCAAGGCCATCCCGGTCCGGCACTACGGGCGGTACGTGTCCGCGGTCGCCGCGATCGCGATCCTGGTCGCCGTGGTCTACGCGTTCTCCCAGGGCAAGATCAACTGGGGCGTCATCCCGGACTACTTCTTCGACGACCGCATCGTCACCGGCGTCCTCAAGACGCTGCTGCTGACCGTCCTGGCCATGGCCATCGGCATCGTCGGCGGCATCATGCTCGCGGTGATGCGCCTGTCCAGGAACCCGGTGACCTCGTCCATCGCGTGGTTCTACATCTGGTTCTTCCGAGGCACCCCGGTCCTGGTCCAGCTGGTGGTCTGGTTCAACCTCGGCCTGGTGTTCGAGTACATCAACCTGGGCCCGATCTACAAGGACTACTGGTCCAGCTTCATGACGCCGCTGCTCACGGCGCTGCTGGGACTCGGCCTCAACGAGGCCGCGTACATGGCGGAGATCTGCCGCGCCGGCCTGCTCTCGGTCGACGAGGGGCAGACGGAGGCCAGCCACGCGCTGGGCATGAGCCACAGCAAGACCCTGCGCCGGGTCGTGATCCCGCAGGCCATGCGGGTGATCGTGCCGCCCACCGGCAATGAGGTCATCAACATGCTGAAGACGACCTCGCTGGTCTCGGTGATCCAGTACTCGGAACTGTTCCGCGTCGCCCAGGACATCGGCCAGACGTCGGGCGCACCGGCCGAGATGCTGTTCCTCGCCGCGGCCTGGTACCTGCTGCTGACCTCGGTGTTCAGCGTCGGCCAGTACTACCTGGAGCGCTACTACGCCCGAGGCTCCAGCCGCAGCCTGCCGGCCACACCGTTCCAGAAGATCAAGGCGAACATGCTGTCGCTCAGCCGCTCGAGGGGAGGTGTCGCATGACCGGGAAGACGAACTCCCCCCTGACGAAGTCAGCGCCCGGCACGGCGATGGTCAAGTCGGAGGGCGTCCACAAGTCCTTCGGGGCCGTGGAGGTGCTCAAGGGCATCGACCTGGAGGTCAAGACCGGCGAGGTGTTCTGCCTCATCGGCCCCTCCGGCTCCGGCAAGAGCACGTTCCTCAGGTGCATCAACCACCTGGAGAAGATCAACGCCGGGCGGCTGTACGTCGACGGCGAGCTGGTCGGCTACCGCCAGAAGGGCGACAAGCTGTACGAGCTCAAGGACAGCGAGGTCGCGCTGAAGCGCCGGGACATCGGCATGGTCTTCCAGCGCTTCAACCTGTTCCCCCACATGACGGCGCTCGACAACGTCATGGAGGCTCCGGTCCAGGTCAAGGGCGTCTCCAGGTCGCAGGCCCGGGAGCGCGCGGGCCAGCTCCTGGAGCGGGTGGGTCTCGCCGACAAGGCGCTGAACTACCCCTCGCAGCTCTCCGGCGGCCAGCAGCAGCGGGTGGCCATCGCCCGTGCGCTGGCGATGGACCCGAAGCTGATGCTGTTCGACGAGCCGACCTCGGCACTCGACCCGGAGCTGGTCGGTGACGTCCTCGACGTCATGCGCGACCTCGCCGAGTCCGGGATGACGATGGTCGTCGTCACGCACGAGATGGGCTTCGCCCGTGAGGTCGGCGACAGCCTGGTCTTCATGGACGGCGGCGTGGTGGTCGAGTCCGGCAACCCGCGTGACGTGCTGACCAACCCGCAGCACGAGCGGACGCAGTCGTTCCTGTCCAAGGTGCTGTGACGGGTCCGCGCAAGCGCGTGTGCGAGGGCGGTACGGGATTCCCGTACCGCCCTCTCCGCCTGTCCGGGCCGCGCGGCCCGGACGGACCGTCCGGCCGCCGCTCCACCCTGGGCATCCGTTTCGCCTCGGGCGCCCGTGCCCCCGCAGGGGCGTGTCACTCTCGTGTCCCTGCTGGCGCCGTGTCACCGGTGGGTGCGCGTCATCCGGGTGTCCGGGTCACTTGAGGGCGAGGACCAGGGCGTCCGACGGCGAGCACCAGACCGGGCGGGCCTCCGTGAAGCCCTGTTCGCGCAGCACGCGCGCGTGCCACGCGGCGGAGGGCGTGTCGCCGTCGGCGTGCTCGCCGTAGATCTCGAAGCGGCGCGCGGTCGGCCCGGCGAGCACCGGGTCCTGGGCGGCCAGCGCCCACCACTGCGACCAGTCGAGGGCGCCGTCCCGCTTGGCCTGTTCCATGCGGGCGTGCCGCAGCTCCCGCTCGGCCGCGTTGATCCGGGGCGTGGTCTCGTCGATCATGTGGTCGGCGTTCATGAAGACGCCGCCGTCGCGGACGAGTTCCGCGACCTGACCGTAGAGGGCCGCGAGGGGTTCGGTGTGCAGCCAGTGCAGGGCCGTGGCGGTCAGGACGGCGTCGTACGTGTCGTACGGCAGCTCGGCCGGCCACTCGGGGTCCTTCAGGTCGGCCGTCACGAACGAGACCCGGTCGTCGCCCGCGAAGGTGCCCTCCGCGATGGCGAGGAGCGCGGGGTCGAGGTCGACGCCGGTGCTGGTGGCGCCGGGGAGGCGGTCGAGGAGCCGGGCGGTGATCGTGCCCGTGCCGCAGGCCAGGTCGAGGACGCGCGGCTCGGGGCCGGCCAGCGCCTCGACCATGTCGAGCATGATCCCGAAGCGTTCCTCGCGGTCGGGCATGTACCACTCCTGCTGCCGGTCCCAGCTCGTCTGCCAGGCGGCCCAGTCGGCACCGTGCGGCGCGGACCCGGTCGTGGTGGTGGAGGTCGTGGTCATGAGAAGCCCCTTCTTCCGTTCGTCACGGTTCTTCACCGCCCGCGTAATACCCTGAAAGCGCGGTCGTCTCTTACCCGACCGCACCCGTGACAATAGAGCGCCCTCGTAAGGACTACAAGTGGAACTGGCCTATTACTCGGACTACGCCGTACGTCTCGTCAACAGCGAGGAGCCGGCCCGGGGCAAGGACGCGCTCACCTCGGTGGAGGCCGTCCGCGACCTCTTCGGGGGCAACGCCTCGGCGGCCCGGCGCGCGACGGACGCGGACGTCACCCGCTTCCGCTCCGTCCGCGGCAGGCTGCGCGGGGTCTTCGAGGCGGCGGACACGGGGGACGAGACCCTCGCCGTGGACCTGCTGAACTCGCTGCTGCTGGAGTTCCCGGTGAGTCCGCAGATCTCCGGGCACGACCACCGCGACGACGACGACCGCCCGCTGTGGCACATGCACCTGGCGGACCACCCGTCGAACGCGACGGCCGGCTACGCGGCCATCGCCGCGATGGGTCTCGCCTTCCACCTCACCGCGTACGGGGTGGACCGCCTGGGTCTGTGCGAGGCACCGCCGTGCCGCAACGCCTACCTGGACACCTCGACCAACCGCTCCCGGCGCTACTGCTCGGACCGCTGCGCGACCCGTGCCAACGTCGCGGCCTACCGCGCCCGCAAGCGCCTGGAGGCCGACCGGTCGCAGAGCACCGGCCTCGCCGCGGAGAACGCCCAGCCCAGCAGCGCCAGCGGAGAACGCTGACCCTTCTTCCACGGCCGGTACCGGAACCGCACCGTCCCGAGCACCAGTTCCTCGGGGACGGTGCCGTAGTCGGTGCTGTCACCGCCGGCCCAGGCGTTGTCACCGAGCACCCACCAGCCGCCCTCCCGCCGCTCGGCGGCCCGCTTGACGACCAGCAGGTCCTGCTGGAACGGATGACGCAGAACGACCACGTCACCGGGCCTGACCCTGCCGCCGTAGCGCACGACGAGCCGGTCCCCGTGGTGCAGCGTGGGCACCATCGACGGTCCCGTCACCTCAGCCGTACCGAACGGCAGGAGGGACCTCCCGCGCTCGGTCTCCTGCGACAGCTCCGGCATCACCGGCACCTCCCCGGTCCGATCCTCCACCAGTCCCAGTCTCACCCCGGACTTTTGTCCTAAGCCCATGGGGGCACCCGAGAAAACCCGTCTCCCACGGAGTAATGTCCCACCTGAGAAGACGATCACGAGGAAGGACAGCTCAATGCTCTCCCGCCTGTTTGCCCCCAAGGTCAAGGTCAGCGCGCACTGCGACCTGCCCTGCGGTGTGTACGACCCGGCCCAGGCCCGCATCGAGGCGGAGTCGGTGAAGGCCGTCCAGGAGAAGATGGCCGCCAACGACGACCCGCACTTCCAGACGCGTGCCACGGTCATCAAGGAGCAGCGCGCCGAGCTCGCGAAGCACCACGTCTCGGTGCTGTGGAGCGACTACTTCAAGCCCCCGCACTTCGAGAAGTACCCGGAGCTGCACCAGCTGGTCAACGACACCCTCAAGGCCCTCTCGGCCGCCAAGGGCTCGACCGACCCGGCCACGGGACAGAAGGCTCTGGACTACATCGCCCAGATCGACAAGATCTTCTGGGAGACCAAGAAGGCCTGATCCCAGGCTCTTTGCCGACCTGCGATTTCCTTGATCGTCGGGTCTCCCCGTCCGCACCCGGTCCGCGGGCCGCCGAACACGGCGTCCGTCACGGACCGGGTGCGGTCTTTTCGTCCGGCGGGCAGGCAGCGCGACCGCGTCCCCTGTCGGTGGCGCGTGCCATGCTGGGGGCATGACGCTGGAGGATTTGGTCCGGCTGCGCCGGGTGCGCGACCGGATGGACCGCGCGTACGCGGAGCCGCTCGACATGCCGTCGCTCGCGCGCGCCGCGCTGATGTCGCCCGGGCACTTCCAGCGCAGCTTCCGGGCCGCGTTCGGCGAGACCCCGTACAGCTATCTGATGACCCGGCGGATCGAGCGGGCCAAGGCGCTGCTGCGGCGCGGCGATCTGACGGTGACCGAGGTGTGCATGGCCGTGGGCTGTACGTCGCTCGGGTCGTTCAGCTCCCGCTTCACCGAGCTCGTCGGGGAGACTCCGAGCGCCTACCGCGCCCGGTCGCACGAGCACGGGGCGCCGATCCCCTCCTGCGTGGCCCAGCGGCTCACCCGCCCCGACCGACGCCGCGAACCCCGGGCGGAACCGGGTGTGTGGCTTTAGCGTGAGGTCATGGACCTGAAACTGTCCCAGTGCTTCATCGCCGTGGACGATCACGACAAGGCTCTCGCGTTCTACCGGGACGTGCTGGGGCTGGAAGTCCGCAACGACGTGGCGTTCGAGGGGATGCGCTGGGTGACGGTGGGTTTCCCGCTCCAGCCCGGCGTGGAGATCGTCCTGGAGCCGCCCGCCGCGAACCCGGACGCGTCCCCCGCCGACAAGCGGGCGATGGCGGAGCTGCTCGCCAAGGGCGTCCTGCGCGGGGTCATCTTCTCCACCGCCGACTGCGACGCCCTGTTCGAACGCGTCCGCGCGTCCGGCGCCGACGTCCTGCAGGAGCCGACGGACCAGTCCTACGGCGTCCGCGACTGCGCCTTCCGCGACCCGGCCGGCAACCTGCTGCGCTTCAAGGAACGCCCGGCGGCGGAGCGCTGAGCGGTCCGCTAGCGGGGGTCCCAGGCCTCCACGTCGACCACGGCCTCCACGGGGATCGGCCCGTACACGTGCGGGAACTCCTCGCCTCCCGGTTCGGCGGCCTCGTATCGCACGGGCACGTCGAGCCGGCCGGCGTCGACGACGAGGACGACCAGGTCGTCCGGGCCCGTGTACGAGCCGTACAGGAAGGCGGCGACGGCCGGGAGCTGGTGGCGTAGCGAGCAGTGGACGAAGCCCTCCTGCCGAAGGCCGCGGCCCCGGGTCGACCACTCGTACGTACCGGCCGTCCGGGCCGCCTCCCACAACGAGCGCTCGGTGATGTGCAGCAGCGGTTCGGTCATGGCACCACGCTACGGTCCGGGCGGGGTCAGGCTCGCGGTTCCCGCCACATCGGCCACATGGGAGGGCCGTCCGGCAGGTCGACCGTGCGGCCCGTGAAGGCGAAGCCGAGGCTCTCGTACAGCCTGCGGCTGCGGGCGCTGCTCGCCTCCAGATAGGCGGGCAGCCCCTCGCGGTCGCAGCGGTCGAGGACGTGCCGGACGAGTGCGGTGCCGAGTCCCTCGCCCTGGTGTCCCGGAGCGACGCCGATCATCCAGAGGTACTCGTGGGCGCGGTCGGCCGGGTGCGCCGTGCTCGTCAGGCGCCCCACCAGTTCCACCCGTTCGTTGTCCGGGTCGACGGACTCGCGCAGCAGGACGGCCTCGTCGGGTCCGCCGGTCTCCCCCGCCCGCTCGTCCGGCTGTCCGGCGGGCACGGACAGCCACAGGGCGCACGCCGTGCCGTCCTCGGTGACGTCGACGCGGCCCTCGGCGAGCACGATGTCGAGGAAGGCCCGCATCAGCTTGTGGTGCGTGCGGCGGCGGTACTCCTCGCCGGGGAAGACCCAGCCGCTCACCGGGTCGTCGTGGAACGCCTCGTCGAGCAGCCGGACGACCAGCTCCCGGTCGTCCTCCCCCGCCGTCCGGATCGCCACGCCCATGTCCCCGCCCCTTCGCCTCAACCGACCACGCCTGTATGGCGCTTGAAGCTTAAGGGCTGTCCTAGGTGACGGGCCCCGCACGCCGTGGGGATGTGCGGGACCCGCCGGCCGGTGCCGCCGGGGGCCGTACGGAGGTCAGGTGCCGTACGGTCCCGGTGGCGCCGGGGTCTCACCGGCTCGATCCGCCCCCCGGCTCAGCTGCTGCGCCGGGTCACGAACTCCGCCAGTGCCCATAGGCTTCCCGCCTGCTCCGGTTCCGGAACCGCCCTGGACAGTTCTTGCATCGCCCGGGCCATCCGGTCGGCCGCCTCGGTCTGCGCCCAGTCGCGGCCTCCCGCTCGCTCGACGGCCATCACCGTGCGCTCCAGATCCCCCTCCTCGTAGGGCGCCGCGTACAGCGCGGCGAGCTCGTCACCGGCCGGAGTGCCGGAGGCGAGGGCCGCGACGACGGGCAGCGACTTCTTGCGGGCCATGAGATCCGCCCCGGCCGGCTTGCCGGTACGGCCGGGGTCCCCCCAGATCCCGATCACGTCGTCGATCAGCTGGAACGCCAGCCCGGCCTGACGGCCGAACGCGTCGAGCGCCTCGACGTCCTCCTCGTCCGCTCCCGCGTACAGACCCCCCAGCGCGCAGGCGCAGCCCAGCAGCGCCCCCGTCTTCGCCTCGGCCATGGCGAGGCACTCGTCGAGCGTGACCTCGCCGGGACCGCGCCGCTCCATCGCCGTGTCCGCGTGCTGTCCCGCGCACAGCTCGACGACGCAGGCGGCGAGCCGGGCGGCGGCGGCCGGGGACGCGGGGTGCGGGTCCTCGGCGAGCAGCCGGTGGGCCAGTGCCTGCAGTGCGTCCCCGGCGAGGATCGCGTCGGCGTCCCCGAAGACCGCCCAGGCGGTGGGGCGGTGCCGGCGCGTGGTGTCGCGGTCCATGACGTCGTCGTGCAGCAGGGTGAAGTTGTGGATCAGCTCCACGGCCGCCGCCGCCCGTACGGCCGGTGCCTGCCTGCCGCCCAGTGCCCGGGCCGCGGCGAGGACGAGCGCGGGCCGGATCGCCTTGCCGGCGTGGCCGGCCGCGGGTCTGCCGTCCGCGTGCTCCCAGCCGAAGTGGTAGCGCGCGATCCGGCGCATCGAGCCCGGCAGCGAGTCGACGGCCCCGCGCAGTGCGGGGTCGACCGACGCCCGCGCGTCCTCCAGGATCCGCGGGGCCTCCTGTCCGTCGGAGGAACGCCACGCCTCCTGCCCCGGGGAGGTCTCCGCGGCCGGGGCCTGCCGCTGGGCAGGCGGCCCGTGCCGTTCGCTCGCGCCCTGCCGCGCGAGCGCGCCCTGGTGTTCGGTGGGGCTGCGTCCTTCGATCGGGGTCCGCCTTCCGGGGGTCTCGGTCGTGGTCTGCGGTGTCCCGGCCGTGAGCTCGGTCATGCGGCCCCCTCCGGGACCTGGCGTACGGCGAAGTCCCCCTGCCGTGCCGCGGCTTCCCCCCGGAGTGCGCCCGCCCCGGCGGGCGGGCACAAGACGCCGGGCGTGCGGAGCGTCACCGCCAGCGGCCGATCTCGACGTTCTCCAGGACTCCGAGGGCGTCGGGCACCAGGACGGCCGCCGAGTAGTAGGCCGTCACGAGGTACTTGATGATCGACTGCTCGTTGATGCCCATGAAGCGCACCGACAGGCTCGGCTCGATCTCGTCGGGGATCCCGGCCTGCTGCAGTCCGATGACGCCCTGCTCGGCCTCTCCGGTACGCATGCAGATGATCGACGTCGTCCTGGCGTCGCTCACCGGGATCTTGTTGCACGGGTAGATCGGCACGCCCCGCCAGGTCGGGATGCGGTTGCCCGCGATCTCGACGCTCTCGGGGACGAGACCGCGCCTGTTGCACTCGCGGCCGAACGCGGCGATCGCGCGCGGATGGGCGAGGAACAGTTTGGACCCGCGCCTGCGGCTGAGCAGTTCGTCCATGTCGTCCGGGCCGGGGACGCCGTCGTGCGGCTGCAGCCGCTGCTCGTACTCGCAGTTGTTGAGCAGCCCGAACTCGCGGTTGTTGATGAGCTCGTGCTCCTGGCGCTCCTTCAGCGCCTCGACGGTGAGCCGCAGCTGCTGTTCCGTCTGGTTCATCGGCTGGTTGTAGAGGTCGGCCACGCGCGTGTGGATGCGCAGCACGGTCTGGGCGACGCTCAGCTCGTACTCGCGGGGCGCCGACTCGTAGTCCACGAAGGTGCCGGGGATGTCCGGCTCCCCGGTGTGTCCCGCCGCCAGCTCGATCGCCTTCTCGCCGTACTTGTTGGTCCGCTGCGCCGGAATGGTGCGCAGCCGCTGGAGGTGGTCGCGCAGCGAGTCGGCGCGCTCCGCGATCTGTTCGAGGTCCCGGCGGGGCAGGGTGAGGACGGTGCAGGCGGTGACGGCGCGGGCGGTGTATTCCCAGATGGCGTCCGGGTCGATGAGTGCCTGCTCGCCGAAGTACGCGCCGTCCGCCAGGACTCCGAGGACCGCGTCGTCCCCGTAGGGGCCGGTGCCGACCTTCTCGACCTTGCCGTGCGCGAGCAGGAAGACCTCGTCGGCCTGGCTGCCGAACGAGGCGAGCACCTGGCCCGGCGCGAACTCCCGCTGCCGGCAGCGCTGGGCGAGCTCGCCCAGCACGTCCTGGTCCTCGTAGTCCCGCAGCATCGGCAGCTCGCCGAGCTCCGCGGGGATGACCTGCACACGGTCACCGGTCTTCACGAACGTCACGCGGCCGTCGCCCACGGAGTAGCTGAGCCGCCGGTTCACTCGGTACGTGCCACCCTGCACGTTCACCCAGGGCAGCGTCCGCAGCAGCCAGCGTGAGCTGATCTCCTGCATCTGCGGTGCCGACTTGGTGGTGGTGGCCAGGTTCCGCGCGGCCGATGTGCCGAGACTCTGCTGCGGCTTGCCCTGCTCGGCGCGGACCTCTTCGCCTACCGACATGAAATGTGTCCTCCCGGTCGTGCGCTGATCTGCGGAAACCAGCTTTCCATCACCGTGCGTGCCGGTGCTATTACACGAATGAGCGGGGTTGGATCACGGGGGAATGGGCAGAAAGCCGTTCTTTTCCCGTCCGTCCGCCGTTCGCTGACCGGATCGGCTCGCACGCCGTGCGAACGACGCGTCCCGGCCACCGCGGCGGGGGACAAGCCGCGTACGAGGCGGTCACGACCGGTGGCCGTCGCGCGGCACGAAGGAGGCGGTCATGGCCCCACCCATGTCCGCGGCACGGTTCCTGGACCGGCTGGAGGAAGAAGGCGTCACCGTCGTCGAGGTCGGTGACTGGAAGCACCACAACCGCGACCGGCAGGGCCCCTGGGGGCCGGTGCACGGCGTCATGATCCATCACACGGCGACCTCGGGTTCCGCGCGGACCGTGAAGGTCTGCCGCGACGGCCACCCCCACCTGCCCGGCCCGCTGTGCCACGGGGTCGTCACCAAGGACGGCAGGATCCACCTCGTCGGATACGGCAGGGCCAACCACGCGGGCTCGGGGGACGACGACGTGCTGCGCGCGGTCATCGCGGAGAAGGCCCCGCCCAGGGACAACGAGGCGAACACCGACGGCAACCGTCACTTCTACGGCTTCGAGTGCGAGAACCTCGGCGACGGGGAGGACCCGTGGCCCGAGGCCCAGCTGGACGCCGTCGCCCGTGCCTGCGCGGCGATCTGCCGTCACCACGGATGGACGGAGCGCTCGGTCATCGGGCACCGGGAGTGGCAGCCGGGCAAGGTCGACCCCAAGGGCTTCTCCATGGCCTCGATGCGGGAGCGGATCCACGAGCGGCTGAAATGACACGTCCGCGGCGGGCTGTCCCGGCCGGCCCCGCCCGGTCCCGGTCCCGGCCGGGCCGGGCCGGGCCGGGCCGGGCACCCGGCCGCGCTCCGGCCGGGGCCGCTGTCCGACAATGGCCGAGTGACCAGCCCCGACACCTCCGACGTTCCCGAGGCGCGTGATCCGGCCATGTTGCGGCCGCGGCTGCCCTCGCCGTCGCGGGCGGTCGCGGACGAGCGCTTCACGCGCCACGGCGTACGGCTGCTGCTGAAGCGCGACGACCTGATCCATCCGGAGCTGGTCGGCAACAAGTGGCGCAAGCTGGCCCCGAACCTGCGGGCGGCGCGGGGCCGGGCGGTGGTGACCTTCGGCGGCGCCTACTCGAACCATCTGCGGGCCACGGCCGCCGCGGGCCGTCTGCTGGGCCTGCCGACCATCGGCGTGGTGCGCGGCCAGGAACTCGCCGGCCGCCCGCTCAACCCGTCTCTGGCCCGCTGCGCGGCCGACGGCATGCGGCTGTGCTTCGTGGACAGGGCGACGTACCGCCGCAAGGCCGAACCGGACACCTTGGCCGGGATCCTGCGCTCCGTGGAGGCCACCGACGCCCATGTGGTGCCCGAGGGCGGCAGCAACTCCCTCGCGGTACGCGGCTGCGTGGCCCTCGGCGAGGAGCTGCGCGGCCGCACCGACGTGGTCGCCCTGGCCTGCGGCACCGGCGGGACGCTCGCGGGGCTGGCCGCCGGGCTCTCCCCCGGCCAGCGGGCCGTCGGCATCGCCGTCGTCGGGGGCGGCTTCCTGGACGCGGCGACCGAAGCCCTGCAGAGGGAGGCGTTCGGCGGCCGGCGCGGCGACTGGTCCGTCGACGACCGCTTCGCCTTCGGCGGTTACGCCCGCACCACACCCGGACTGGAGTCCTTCGCGGCGGACTTCGAGGACCGCCACGGGCTGCCCGTCGAGCGGCTCTACGTCGCCAAGATGCTCCACGGCCTCGTCACCCTCGCGGACGAGGGCGCCTTCCCGGCCGGCACCACGGTCACCGCCGTCATCACCGGCCGGCCGGATCAGGCCGCCTCCCGGTAGACCGCCGCCTCCTCCAGGTCGAGCCGGCGCAGCAGTGCCCGCAGCATCTCGTCGTCGATGTACCGGTGGTCACGCAGCCGCACGAAGACCGCGCGCTCCGCGCCGATCATCTCGCGGGACAGCCGCCGGTAGGTGTCGTCGGCGCTCTCGCCGGTCACCGGGTTCACCGCGCCGAGCCGCTCCCAGACCGCGTTGCGGCGGCGCTCCAGCACGGTGCGCAGCCGTTCGGCGAGCGGCGGGGGCAGCACGTTGCGCTCGTCGGCGAGCAGTTCCTCCAGCCGCTCCTCCGCGGCACGGGAGGCCTGTGCCTGGGCGTTCGCCTCGGCGAGCGTCTCGGCCTGCGCGTCACGCCCCGGCAGCCGCAGCATCCTGATCAGCGGGGGCAGGGTGAGCCCCTGGACGACGAGTGTCCCGATGACCGTGGTGAAGGTCAGGAACAGGATCAGGTTGCGCTCGGGGAACGGGTCTTGGCCGTGCACGGTCAGCGGGATCGAGAAGGCGATGGCGAGCGAGACCACCCCGCGCATCCCGGCCCAGGCGATGACGAACGGTCCCTTCCAGGAGGGGTCGTCCTCCCGTGCCCGGATCCGCGCCGACAGCAGGCGCGGCAGGAAGGTGGCGGGATACACCCACACGAACCGGGTGACGACCACGATCACGAAGAGGGCCACCGCGTACCAGGCGGCGCTGATCCCCTCGTACGCGCCGAGCCCTCTGAGGACGACGGGCAGCTGGAGCCCGATGAGGGCGAAGACCGCCGACTCCAGGAGGAAGGCGACCATCTTCCACACGGCCTCCTCCTGGAGCCGGGTCGCGAAGTCGACCTCCCACGCGCGGTGCCCGAGGTAGAGGGCGACGACGACCACGGCGAGCACGCCGGAGGCGTGCACCTGCTCGGCGACCCCGTAGGCGACGAAGGGGATCAGCAGGGAGAGCGTGTTCTGCAGCAGCGCCTCGTTCAGACGGGTGCGCAGCCAGTGCAGCGGCACCATCAGGACGAGGCCGGCCAGGACGCCGCCGACCGCGGCGAGCAGGAACTCGCCGACACCGGCCGACCAGGTCGCCCCCTCGCCGACGGCGGCGGCCAGGGCCACCCGGTAGGCGGTGATCGCCGTCGCGTCGTTCACCAGCGACTCGCCCTGCAGGATCGTGGTGATCCGGGACGGCAGCCCCACGCGGCGGGCGACGGCCGTGGCGGCGACCGCGTCCGGCGGCGCCACCACCGCGCCGAGCACCAGCGCCGCCGTGAGCGGCAGTCCCGGCACGATCAGGTAGACGGCCCAGCCGACGGCCAGCGTCGCGAAGAGCACGTAGCCGACCGACAGCAGGGCGACGGGCCGCAGCTGCGCGCGGAGGTCGAGGTACGAGCTGTCGGTGGCGGCCGTGTACAGCAGCGGGGGGAGCAGCAGGGGCAGCACCACCTCGGGGTCGAGGGTGTAGTCGGGCACACCCGGGACGTACGAGACCAGGAGCCCGGCGGCGACGAGGAGCAGGGGCGCGGGCACCGGGACCCGGCGGCCCGCGCCGGCGACCGCCGCGCTGCCCGCCACCAGCAACAGCAGTGGCAATATGTCCATCGTGTTCCCGCCCGCCCTCGAATTCCGCGCGGCTTCCCGCACGCCCGACGTAACCTGGCAATCATGAAACAGTGCACGCACGCCGACGCGCTGCCGCACCCCGAACCGGAACCGCTCAGCGACACCTGTACGGAGTGCCTCGCGGCCGGTACCCACCCCGTGCAGCTTCGGCTGTGCCTGACGTGCGGGCATGTCGGCTGCTGCGACTCCTCGCCGCTGCGGCACGCGACGGAGCACCACAAGGACTCCGGTCACCCGGTCATGCGTTCGTTCGAACCGGGTGAGAGCTGGCGCTGGTGCTTCGTGGACCACGTCCTCGCATGACGGGGCACGCGGGACGAGGTCACGCGGGGCGGGGGCCAACGGGACGGGGCTCGCGTGACGGGGCCCCGCGGGGCGAGACTCCGTGCGGAACGCGGCGGGCGGGCACGCGCACGCGTCCCGCCGGATCCCGACGGTTCGACAGTCGGACGCCTGGGTACGTCAACCCGGCGCGCCCTCTTCCGAATTGGGCTCGCAGACCCCTAGCCACTTTCCGTATTCATGTGCTTACTATGAGTGACAGCAGGGGCCGGGGCCCCCGGGACACGGACACCGGGAGCGCGATAGCGTCACCGCTGCACCAGTAGCGCGTCACCGGGGGGCGACCCCCGGCCCCGAAAGAGCATGTACCACCTTGGAGGTGAGGGTGTCCCAGATCGCAGGCGAGCCCGCGACCCAGGACTTCGTCGAAGTCCGGCTGCCGGCTGCGGGTGCCTACCTGTCGGTGCTGCGCACGGCCACGGCCGGTCTCGCGGCGCGTTTGGACTTCACCCTCGACGAGATCGAGGACCTGCGCATCGCCGTCGACGAGGCCTGCGCGATCCTGCTGCAGCAGGCCGTCCCCGGCTCGGTGCTCAGCTGTGTCTTCCGGCTCATCGAGGACTCCCTCGAAGTCACCGTCTCGGCGCCGACCACGGACGGTCACGCCCCTTCGCGTGACACCTTCGCGTGGACGGTCCTGTCCGCCCTCGCGGGCCAGGTCGACTCCACCGTCTCCGAGGACAAGACCGTTTCGATCAGTCTCTACAAGAAGCGCGGCGCGGGACCCGGGCCGGCGTGAGGAACGGGGACGGGCCGGTGCGTGACGAAGAGCGCGGCACACGGGAGCTTCCCGCCGGTGACGGGACCGCTGCCGGCTCGGCGGGGTCTCCCCGGTCCGGGCGCGGCCGGGGACCGGAAGGCTCCGGGGCTCCGGGCGGGCTCCCGGAGCCGGCGGCCGGCGTCGACGGCATCCCCGAGCAGGCCCGGCCGCATCCGCAGGACGTGCCGCCGGGCCGGGACGGGGCCTCCCCCGCCCACGGGGGTCCACCCGCTCCAGCGACACCGGGAGCGGGTGAGGAGCGCAGAGCTCGGGGAAGGGTGACGGGCGGGAACATGAGCGAGCACGAGCGAGACGCGGAGCAGAGCGTGCGCGGCACGCGGCACGGGCCGAGCGCCCAGCACACCCAGCACGCGCGGTACGACCCGCGCGACCGCAGCAGCGCGCGGGCCATGTTCGTCGAGCTGCGCGCGCTGGGCGCCGACACCGCCGAGTACGCCCAGCTGCGCAATCAGCTGGTCCGGATGCATCTGCCGCTCG
Source organism: Streptomyces sp. NPDC008313 (assembly GCF_042956125.1). Lineage (NCBI taxonomy): Bacteria > Bacillati > Actinomycetota > Actinomycetes > Kitasatosporales > Streptomycetaceae > Streptomyces > Streptomyces sp. NPDC008313. The sequence continues at coordinate 61,436 of NZ_JBIBFR010000014.1, read as the reverse complement.
TCGAGCATCTCGCACGCCGCTTCCGCAACCGGGGCGAGCCGCTCGACGACCTCACCCAGGTCGCGACGATCGGTCTGATCAAGTCGGTGGACCGCTTCGACCCGGAGCGCGGAGTCGAGTTCTCGACGTACGCGACACCGACGGTCGTGGGCGAGATCAAGCGGCACTTCCGCGACAAGGGCTGGGCGGTGCGCGTCCCGCGCCGCCTGCAGGAGCTGCGGCTCGCGCTCACCACGGCGACCGCGGAGCTCTCGCAGCAGCACGGGCGTTCGCCCACGGTGCACGAGCTGGCCGAGAAGCTGGCCATCTCCGAGGAGGAGGTCCTGGAGGGCCTGGAGTCGGCCAACGCCTACTCCACGCTGTCTCTGGACGTCCCGGACACCGACGACGAGTCCCCCGCGGTCGCGGACACGCTGGGCGCGGAGGACGAGGCCCTGGAGGGCGTCGAGTACCGCGAGTCCCTCAAGCCGCTGCTGGAGGACCTCCCGCCGCGGGAGAAGCGGATCCTGCTGCTGCGCTTCTTCGGCAACATGACCCAGTCGCAGATCGCGCAGGAGGTCGGCATCTCCCAGATGCACGTCTCCCGGCTGCTGGCCCGCACGCTGGCGCAGCTTCGGGAGAAGCTCCTCGTCGAGGAGTGAGGGTCCCGGAGGGGACGGGCTAGGACCGCTTCCCGTCCTGGGCGGCGCCGGGACCCCGGATGCCGAGGGCCCGGGTCGTCGTGGGGTGGAGCAGCAGGACGAGCGCCGTGACGGAGACGGCCGCCAGGGCGATCCCCCCGGGGATCGCGACGCTGTCGGCCTGGAGCAGGCTGTACGCGACGGGCAGCGCCATGATCTGGGTGACGACCGCCGGGCCCCGGCTCCACGAGCGGCGCAGCAGGAGCCCGCGGGCGGCGAGCAGCGGGAGCAGCGCGAGCACGGCGAGGGTGACTCCGCCGGTGACTGCCTGGCCGCGGTCGTCCGGGGTGCCGGTGAGTCCCATGACGAGCATGTAGATCCCGCCCACGACGAGGGCGGCGCCCTCCAGTCCGGCCAGGGCGGCGGCGCCGGTCAGGCGGCTGGGCCGGGGGCCGGCGTCCATGGCGTCCGTACGGTCCGCGGTGTCCGGGGTGGGGGTCTGCTCAGGGCTCACCCCTGCAGGGTAGCGGCCGGGGTGCGGGCGATGGCGCGGCGGCCGGGCGCGGGGTCCCGGGTGCGGCATCACGGGTGCGGGGTGAAACCGGTGGATCTCCACCTCGCGCTGGGACGAGTACCGCCCGGTAGGTAGTCTGCTTCCCATGCGTGCACTTCTCGTGGTCAATCCGGCAGCTACCACCACGAGCGCACGCACGCGCGATGTGCTGATCCACGCGCTGGCGAGCGAGATGAAGCTCGACGCGGTCACCACCGAGTACCGCGGGCACGCCAGGGACCTCGGGCGGCAGGCGGCGGAGGGCAAGGAGATCGAGCTGGTCGTGGCCCTCGGCGGCGACGGCACGGTCAACGAGGTCGTCAACGGACTGCTGCACGACGGCCCCGATCCGGACAGACTGCCGCGCCTCGCCGTGGTGCCCGGCGGCTCCACCAATGTCTTCGCGCGCGCCCTGGGGCTGCCGAACGACGCCGTCGAGGCCACCGGCGCCCTGCTGGACGCGTTGCGCGAGGGCCGGGAACGCACGGTCGGTCTGGGGATCGCCTCCGGCACCCCGGGCACCGAGGACGAGGCCGTCCCGGGACGCTGGTTCACCTTCAACGCGGGCCTCGGCTTCGACGCGGGTGTGGTCGGCCGGGTCGAACAGCACCGCGAGCGCGGCAAGCGCTCCACGCACTCCCTCTATGTGCGGCAGGCGCTGCGCCAGTTCTTCGGCGAGCCGCACCGCAGGCAGGGCACGATCACGCTGGAGCGGGCCGGCGCCGACCCGGTGACCGGTCTGGTGCTGTCCATAGTCTGCAACACCGCCCCGTGGACCTATCTGGGCAATCGCCCGGTGTACGCGTCCCCTAAAGCCTCGTTCGACACCGGGCTCGACGTACTCGGCCTCAGCCGTATGTCCACGGCCGCCGTCGCCCGATATGGCACCCAGTTGCTCACTTCGTCCCCCGAGCGCGGGCCGCACGGCAAGCACGCTCTGTGCCTGCACGACCTGACGGACTTCACCTTGCATTCGAAGGTGCCACTGCCCCTGCAGATGGACGGTGACCACCTGGGGCTGCGTACGAGCGTCTCGTTCACAGGCGTACGCCGTGCACTGCGTGTGATTGTGTGAGTGGAAGACGCCAAAGTCCTTGCACTCGAACGTTTAGGCCAGCATCCACCCCATGGAAGTACGGCTGTGAGCTAGCCGACACCGAGGAATCAAAAAAAACTTTCTTGAAGGGGTTGTATCCGCCGCCGAGGTTTGCGAGTCTCTACGTGGCGCTCGGGACGGCCCGCAACATCGGCCCCCACAGAGCGCCGGAACCCCTCCTCACATCACAGGACCACGTCAGGTCACCTGGCTGTCGGCCCTTCACTTGTTGAGGGATTCGTGAAAGCGTTCACATTCACAAGCACCCTGAATGTAATACCAAGGAGAGGTAGCAGCCATGGACTGGCGTCACAACGCCGTTTGCCGCGAGGAAGACCCCGAGCTCTTCTTCCCCATCGGCAACACCGGTCCTGCGCTGCTGCAGATCGAGGAAGCCAAGGCCGTCTGCCGCCGCTGCCCCGTCATGGAGCAGTGCCTGCAGTGGGCGCTCGAGTCCGGTCAGGACTCCGGCGTCTGGGGTGGCCTCAGCGAGGACGAGCGCCGCGCGATGAAGCGCCGCGCCGCCCGCAACCGAGCCCGTCAGGCCTCCGCCTGACGCTCCACCCCGCAACAGCCTGAGCCCGGCGGCGCGTACGGCGAGTACGCATCTCCCGCCCCCGAGCCGCAGCGCGCAGTACCCCCGATGCGCAGAGCAACGTGAGCGATGAGCCCCGGACCACCCAGTGGTCCGGGGCTCATCGCTGTGCGCCCGCGCGGGCCGTCGGCGGCCGGCGGGGCGCCGCCGACGCCTCGTCACTTCTGGGTCACCACCGGGATGTCGAGAAGGACCTGGGTGCCGCGCCCGGGGGCCGGCACCATGTCGAAGGAGCCGCCCAACTCGCCCTCAACCAGGGTCCGTACGATCTGCAGGCCCAGGTTGCCCGAGCGGTGCGGGTCGAAGCCCTCGGGCAGGCCGACCCCGTCGTCCTGGACGGTCACCAGGAGGCGGGCCTCCTTGCTGGTGCCGCCCCGGACCGCCGCGACCTCGACCGTGCCCCGGTCGCCCTCCCGGAAGCCGTGCTCCAGGGCGTTCTGCAGGATCTCGGTGAGGACCATGGACAGCGGGGTCGCGACCTCCGCGTCCAGGATGCCGAAGCGGCCGGTGCGCCGGCCGGTGACCTTGCCGGGTGAGATCTCGGCGACCATCGCCAGCACCCGGTCGGCGATCTCGTCGAACTCGACCCGCTCGTCCAGATTCTGGGACAGCGTCTCGTGCACGATCGCGATGGAACCGACCCGGCGCACCGCCTCCTCCAGGGCCTCCCTGCCCTTGTCCGAGTCGATCCGGCGGGCCTGGAGGCGCAGCAGGGCGGCCACCGTCTGGAGGTTGTTCTTCACCCGGTGGTGGATCTCCCGGATGGTGGCGTCCTTGGTGATCAACTCGCGCTCGCGCCGGCGCAGTTCGGTGACGTCGCGCAGCAGGACGAGCGAACCGACGCGGGTGCCCTTCGGCTTGAGCGGGATCGCGCGCAGCTGGATGACCCCGTCGTTGCTCTCGATCTCGAACTCCCGGGGCGCCCAGCCGCTGGCGACCTTGGCGAGCGCCTCGTCCACCGGGCCCCGGGACGGGGCGAGTTCGGCGGTGGTCAGTCCGAGGTTGTGGCCGACCAGGTCGGCGGCGAGACCCAGCCGGTGGTACGCGGAGAGGGCGTTCGGGGACGCGTACTGGACGATGCCGTCCGCGTCCACCCGGATCAGGCCGTCACCCACCCGGGGCGAGGCGTCCATGTCGACCTGCTGGTCGGGGAACGGGAACGAGCCCGCGGCGATCATCTGGGCGAGGTCGGAGGCACTCTGGAGATAGGTCAGCTCCAGCCGGCTCGGTGTCCGCACGGTCAGCAGGTTGGTGTTGCGGGCGATCACCCCGAGGACGCGGCCCTCCCTGCGCACGGGGATGGACTCGACCCGGACCGGGACCTCCTCGCGCCACTCCGGGTCGCCCTCGCGCACGATCCGGCCCTCGTCGAGCGCGGCGTCCAGCATGGGCCTGCGGCCGCGCGGCACGAGATGGCCGACCATGTCGTCCTGGTACGAGGTGGGGCCGGTGTTGGGCCGCATCTGGGCGACGGAGACGTAGCGGGTGCCGTCGCGGGTGGGCACCCACAGCACGAGGTCGGCGAAGGAGAGGTCGGAGAGCAGCTGCCACTCCGAGACCAGCAGGTGCAGCCACTCGAGGTCGGAGTCACCGAGAGCGGTGTGCTGGCGTACGAGGTCGTTCATGGAGGGCACGTGTGCGAGCGTACCCGCGGGCGGGGGTCCTACCCGAAACGTTCCTCCGCGCGGCCCGCGGACCGCTGTGGACACCGCCCGGCTCCGTGCCCGGTCCGAGCGGAACATCCCGCGAGGAAGGCCCCGGAAACACCCGCGGGCCGCGGCGCCTGGGAGGGACCCTCAACCCTCCCGGCACCGCAGCCCGGAGCAACAACGGCCGCGGGGTGTGCGGTCCCGGTCGGCCGAAGGAGAGGACCCGGAGCAGTCAGGGCAGAGAGCGCCGGTTCCTCGATCCGCCTTCCTGTGCGGGGAAGGCGGAGGCTTGTCACGTGCGATGGTACCGAGATGCTTTACCTGCGCATGGTGGACTAGACCATGCTCGTGCATCCGCGCGCGTGTGTCCATGCGTCGGTGGATGTTTGTTTCGGACCCCTCGGTCGCACATCCGCCCACACACTTCGCACTCACCGCGAAGCCTAGCCCGCCCGGCCCGTGCGCGCGTGCGAATGCCCGCGCCCGGCAGGGACTGCTCTGCTAGATTGGTCTAAACCACATATGCCCTACGGGTCCCCCAGTTGAGTCCCCTCTTCCAGATCGGCAGGCCCAGCGTGGAAGTTGTCATCGTCCCGGACGCCCAGGCAGGCGGCGAACTGATCGCCGAGGCCATGGCACGGCTGCTCAGGCACAAGCCCGACGCCCTGCTGGGCGTGGCCACCGGCTCGACCCCGCTGCCCATCTACGAGGCGCTGGCGAGCAAGGTGAAGGCCGGTGCCGTGGACGCCTCCCGGGCGCGGATCGCCCAGCTCGACGAGTACGTGGGACTGCCGGCCGACCACCCCGAGTCGTACCGGTCGGTGCTGCGGCGCGAGGTGCTCGAACCGCTCGGCGTGGACGTGCGCGCCTTCATGGGCCCGGACGGCACCGCCGACGACGTACAGGCCGCCTGCGTGGCCTACGACCGGGCGCTGGCCTCGGCCGGCGGAGTCGACCTGCAGCTGCTCGGGATCGGCACGGACGGACACATCGGGTTCAACGAGCCGTGCTCCTCGCTCGCCTCCCGGACCCGCATCAAGACGCTCACCGAGCAGACCCGGGTGGACAACGCGCGGTTCTTCGACGGCGACATCGAGCAGGTGCCGCACCACGTGATCACCCAGGGCATCGGCACGATCCTGGAGGCGCGCCACCTCGTGCTGCTGGCCACGGGCGAGGGCAAGGCCGACGCGGTGGCCGCGACGGTCGAGGGACCGGTCGCCGCGGTCTGCCCGGCCTCCGCGCTCCAGCTGCACCCGCACGCCACGGTCGTCGTCGACGACGCGGCCGCCTCCAAGCTGAAGCTCGCGGACTACTTCCGTCACACGTACGCGAACAAGCCGGACTGGCAGGGCATCTAAGGTCTTTCGATCGGCGCACGGACGTGGAGATGCCGGGTCACCCCCCCGTGGGTGGCCCGGCATCCGTGTTCCCCGGCGGGGTCACTCCCCCGCGATGACCTCCGCCGCGGCCTTGCCGCAGACGCGCGCGGCGCCGTGGGTCGCGATGTGCACGGCGCCCCGGGCCGGGGCCTGCGGGACGCCCATCTCGACGACGACCGTGTCCGGCCGGGCGGCGAGGAGGGTGTCCAGGGCCGCGGACATCCAGGGGTGGCGGTGCTCGTCCCGGACGACGGCGACGACGCGCCGCGAACCCGCGGCGGCGAGCGCGTCCGCGCCGGCGGCGTCACCCGTGAAGGCGCCGGTCTCCGTCCCCGGCACCAGCCGCGCGAGCTCGGCGGCGACGCCCCACGGCGTCTCGTCACCGACCGCGATGTTCGCGACGGGGGTGAAGGCCGCCACGAACGGAGCCCCGGCGGCGGCGCCGGATGCGGCAGGGGTGTACGTCCGCGAGTGCGTCACCGTGAGCGCGCGGCGGGCGGCGACGAGCCCGACTCCGCCCTCGGTGTCCCGGCCGCCGGTCTCCGGCGCCGAGGGCGTGCTCCTGGCCGTGTCCGCCGTCCACCGGGCCAGCGCTCTCACCCGTTCGGCCGCGTCCGCCAGGCGCTCCTCGGCGAGTTCGCCCGCGCGCACCGCTGACACGAGGGCGTCGCGCAGCCTCAGTACCGTCTCGTCGTCCGCGAGCCCCCCGCCCACGCAGATGGCGTCGGCGCCCGCGGCGATGGCGAGGACGCTGCCCCGCTCGATGCCGTACGTCCCCGCGATGGCCCGCATCTCCATGCCGTCGGTGACGATCAGGCCGTCGTAGCCGAGTTCCTCGCGCAGCAGGCCGGTGAGGATGCGGCGCGAGAGGGTCGCGGGCCGGTCGGGGTCGAGTGCCGGGACGAGGATGTGGGCGCTCATCACGGCGCGCGACCCGGCGGCGATCGCGGCCCGGAAGGGGACGAGTTCGCGCTCCTGCAGCACCGCGAGGGAGGCGTCGATGCGCGGCAGCGCGTGGTGGGAGTCGACGGCCGTGTCGCCGTGCCCGGGGAAGTGCTTGGTGCAGGCGGCGACGCCCGCGGACTGGAGCCCGGTGACGTAGGCCGCCGTGTGGCGGGCCACCAGGGCGGTGTCCGCGCCGAAAGAGCGCACGCCGATGACCGGGTTCCCGGGGTTGGAGTTGACGTCGGCGGACGGGGCCCAGTTGAGGTTGACGCCGCAGGCGGCGAGGCGGCGGCCCAGTTCCGCGGCCACGTCCCGGGTGAGGGTCACGTCGTCGACGGCGCCGAGCGCGTGGTTGCCGGGGAAGGACGAACCGGCGCCCACCTCCAGCCGGGTGACGTCGCCGCCCTCCTCGTCGATGGCGACGAGCACGTCGCCGCGCTCGGCGCGCAGTCGGACGGTGAGGGCGGACAGCTGTTCGGCTGAGGCGATGTTCCGGCCGAACAGGCCCACGGAGGTCAGGCCCTCGTCGAGCCTGCGCAGCAGCCAGTCCGGGGCGCTGGTGCCGGTGAAGCCGGGCTGGAGGACCGCGAGCGCGTCGCGGGTGAGCCGGTCCTGGGCGTGGGACGCGGTGGTACCACTGGCGAGTGTCGTCATCGGGTGGCGTTATCCCTTCACGGCGCCCGCGGTCAGGCCCGCGGCCATCTTGCGCTGGACGATGAGGAACAGGACGACGATCGGCACGGCCATCATGGTGGAACCGGCCATCATCGGGGCGTACTCGGTACCGTGCTTGGTGGTGAAGTTGCTCAGCCAGATCGTGGCGGTCTGGTTCTTCTGGCTCATCAGCATCAGGGCGTAGAGGTACTCGTTCCACGCCTGGATGAAGCCGTAGACGGAGGTGGCGACCATGCCCGGGGCGAGCAGCGGGAAGACCACCCGGATGAAGGCGCCGGTGCGGGTGCAGCCGTCGACCATGGCCGCCTCCTCCAGGTCCTTCGGGATGTTGACGATGAAGCCGCGCAGCGTCCACACCGTGAAGGGCAGGATGAAGGTCAGGTAGGTGATGATCAGGCCGGTGAGCCTGTCGTACTGGCCGAGGTCGTTCAGCAGCAGGAAGACCGGGATGATCATGGCTACCAGGGGGACCATCTGGACGGCCAGGATGCCCACGATCACGATCTTGCGGCCGCGGAAGGCGAAGCGGGAGATGGCGAGGGCGGCCAGCATGCCGACCACGATCCCGATGAGCACCACCGAGAGCGAGACGATGAGGCTGCGCCCGACCGGGCCCCAGAAGTCGGCGATGTCCAGCGCGCGCCGGAAGTTGTCCAGCGTCAGCGCGGTGGGCAGCAGGCTGGGGTCGGGGTCGATGGCGTCCTTGGCCGGCTTGAACGCCGTGTTGAGCATCCAGTAGACGGGGAAGCCCGCGACGACGAACACGAGGAGACCGAGCACGTTCCAGCCGGACTTCGGCCTGCGGCGGCGGGAGGTGTCCCGGGTCTCGCGGACCCGGCCCCTGCCGGGCCCCGCCTTGCGGGCCCGGATCTCGGTGGCACCGTCGCCGGCGGCACCCGGCGTGGTGATCGCGCTCATTCGACCTCTCCGATCTTGAGCATCTGACGCATGTAGACGGCGACCACGCCCAGCAGCAGGAGCACCGTGAGCAGGGCGATCGCCGAGCCCTGCGCGTAGTCGTTGACCACGAACGCCCGGTCGTAGGACCAGGTGGTGAGCAGCTGGAACTCGGCTTCCGGATGGCCGCCGCGCATCACGAAGACCTGGGGGAAGACGCCCATGTCCCAGATGACCGAGAGGGTCGTCAGCATGACGATGATGGGCTTGAGGATGGGCAGGGTGACGTAGCGGAAGACGCCCCAGGCGCCCGCTCCGTCGAGCCGGGCGGCCTCCTCCAGCTCCTTGGGGACCTGGGTGAGACCGGCGCTGAGGGTGATGACGACGAACGGCACCGCGCCCCAGACCACGAGCAGCATGATGACCGCGAGGCCCTGCGGCCCGCTGGCGAACCAGTTGTGGCCGATCATGTCGACGCCCGGCAGCCTGCTGAGCACCGCGTTGAAGACGCCGTAGTCGGAGTCGAACAGCCACTTGAACACGGTCGTCGCCACGATGATGGGCATGCCCCAGCTGGCCACGAGCGCGATGTTGACGAGCGTCTTCACCCAGCCGGAGACCCGCTGGAGGAGCAGCGCGATCAGCATGCCGATGACCATCGTGAAGATGACGGAGCCGGCGGCGAAGACGATCGTGCGGACGACGACGTCCCAGAACTCGCTGTCGCCGAGCACCTTGGAGAAGTTGTCGAAGCCGACCGACTCGGCCGGCTGGAAGCCCCAGAGCTGGGACTGCCCGAACTTCTGGAAGGAGAGGGTGACCAGGCGGACCATCGGATAGCCGAGGACCAGCACGAGGATCAGCAGGCAGGGGGCGAGCAGCGCCCACGGCACCGCGGCCCCGCCGGTGGTCCGCCGCGGGCGTGGCCGTGGAGCGGCCGGTATTGGTGGTGGCGACTGCCGCGTGGGCGGCACTTTGGCAGTGGTCGTGTCTGCGGCACTCATCCGCGCGCTCCTCAGCGGTCCCTCAGGTCCTACGGGAAGCAGGGCCCCGTCCCCCCTTCCGGGGTCCGACGAGGCCCTGCCACCGGGTCACTTGGTGTTGATGACCTTGTCGATCGCGGCGTCCGCCTCCTTGGCGGCGGCCTCGACGGACTTCTTGCCGGTGCCGATGTTCTGCAGCATCGTCTGCAGGACCTGGGCCTTCTCGACCTGTCCCCAGCCCGGCGCCATCGGCACGAACCAGTTGCTCTCGGCCGCCGTGGCCGGGACCGCTGTCTTCGGGTCGCTCTGCAGCTTCGCGAGGTCCATCTTGTTGTTCGGCAGGTTGCCCTTGGCCATCAGGCCCTTCTGCCCCTTGGCGCCGGTGAGGGCGTTGATCCACTCGGCCGCGACGCCCTGCGCCTTGGACTTCACCGGGACGGCGAGGTCGGAACCGCCGAGGAAGACGGGGATGTTCTTGCCGGACGGGCCGGGCATCACGAAGTTCTCGAGGTTGCCCTTGAGCTTGCCGGTCTTGTCGTTCTTCGGGTCCTCGGCGGTCGCGCCCTCCCAGGCCGCGCCGAAGATCATGGCGGACTTGCCCTGCCCGTACACGATGTAGCGGTCGGACTCGTCCTTGGTCTTGTCGCCGTGCATGTACTTGTCGACGACCGACTTGAACGACTTGAGGCCCTTGACGGACTCGGGCGAGGAGAGGTTGCCCTTCCAGGTGCCGCCCTCCTCCTTGGCGATGGAGCCGCCGGCGTCGTACACGAAGGACATGGCGGCGTACCAGTCACGGGTCGGCTGGTACCAGGCGTTGAACTTGTCACCCTGCTTCTTCTGGATCTTGTCCAGTGCGGCGGTGAGCTGCTCGTAGGTCTCGGGGACGGACTTCACCCCGGCCGAAGCGGCGATGTCCTTGCGCCAGTTGGCGACGCGGCCACCCGCGTAGTACGGCACGCCGTAGGTCTTGCCGTCGTACGTGACGGACTCCTCGAGGCCGTCGAGCCAGGCGTCCGAGTGGTCGAACTTCTTCGGGTCGACCGGCGCGAAGGCACCCTTGACCATGTAGCTGAGCATCTCGGTGTTGCCCATCTCGACCACGTCGGGCGCCTTGTCGGTGGCGAGGACCGCGTCGAGCTTGGCGTTCTTGTCCGGCCAGCCGTAGTACTCGTGGTTGATCTTGATGCCGGGGTGCTGCTTCTTCACGGCGGCATCGGCGGCCTTCACCAGCTCGGGCCAGTTGTTCTGCGCGTCCACCGTGAGCCAGACGGTCAGCTCCTTGGCGTCCGCGCCCTTGCTGCCCCCGGACCCGCTGTCGCTGTCCCCGCACGCCGCGATGGAAACCATCATGCCCGCGATACCGATCGCGGCTATCAGCTTGCGCTTCACGCCACCCTCCTCAGGGATGCCATAAACCCCCCTGCCCACCCCGGTGACTGTGAGAGTGCTGCCCGTGGTGCCAGGACCTGGACCAATGGTGTAGACCAGTAGGCTGGAGCTTGGCCCAGACCAATAGGCGTGTCAAGGGTGTTCGGCGCGCTTCGGTCGTCCGTTATGCGACCTACATATGCAAGGACCTTTAAGTAGGTAAGCCGCAGAAAGGGCAGGTGAGTTGACGCACTCCATGGTGGACCACTTCCGGGCGTTGGACTAGACCAACGCGGAAGCCCGACGGTATACAGAGGGATCACGGGGCTGCGGGGGGACACTCGCGGACCAAGCCGTGCCACGATGTGATCCGTGACCGACGGGGTACGCCGGTCGGTCCGCGAGCCGGTGGGGACACCGGTCGCATTCGGCACCCGGAGCCGGGAAGGCAGAGCATGAGCACCGAGGTCAGCAGTGCGGAGAACGAGGGCGGGGCTACCGTCCGCACCGCGCGCGTGCCCAAGTACTACCGCCTCAAGAAGCACCTGCTCGACATGACGGACACGCTGCCCCCCGGCACGCCAGTGCCGCCCGAGCGGACGCTCGCCGCCGAGTTCGACACCTCGCGCACCACCGTGCGCCAGGCGCTGCAGGAGCTGGTCGTCGAGGGCCGGCTCGAACGCATCCAGGGCAAGGGCACCTTCGTCGCCAAGCCCAAGGTCTCCCAGGCGCTGCAACTGACCTCGTACACCGAGGACATGCGCGCCCAGGGCCTGGAGCCGACCTCGCAGCTGCTCGACATCGGCTACATCACCGCCGACGAGACCCTGGCCGGCCTGCTCGACATCTCGGCCGGCGGGCGCGTGCTGCGGATCGAGCGGCTCCGGCTGGCCAGCGGCGAGCCGATGGCGATCGAGACGACCCACCTCTCCGCCAAGCGCTTCCCGGCCCTGCGCAGGTCACTGGCCAAGTACACCTCCCTCTACACGGCGCTCGCGGAGGTGTACGACGTCCATCTCGCCGAGGCCGAGGAGACCATCGAGACGTCGCTGGCCACCCCGCGCGAGGCCGGCCTGCTCGGCACCGACGTCGGCCTGCCCATGCTGATGCTCTCCCGCCACTCGCTGGACAAGCACGGCCAGCCGGTGGAGTGGGTGCGCTCGGTGTACCGGGGCGACCGCTACAAGTTCGTGGCGAGGCTGAAGCGGCCGGTCGACTGAGCGGCCTGCCGGTCGAGCGGCCCGTCCGCCGACCGGTACGCCTACCGAGGGGTACCACGACCGACCGGTACGACGACCGAGCCGTACGACGACCGAGCGAGGGCATTGCCGGTGACGGCACGGAATATCTCATTCCGGATTCTGTGAACACGTGCGGATCCGTTATGCGGACGGGGCTTCCATAAGGCGGAAGCGTCCCTTAGATTTCGCTGCGCATTACACAGGTGATCAGCGAGGGGACGGAGCCGCCTTATGTCAGATGTGCCCGAAGTGCAGCCGCCGGTGGTGACACCGGTCCGCGTGGTCATCGCCCTCTGTCTGATCGCCCCGTTCGCGGCGATGCTCTGGGTCGGCTCGTACGCGAAGACCGACCCGGCCTTCATCGGCATCCCGTTCTTCTACTGGTACCAGATGCTGTGGGTGGTCATCTCCACCGCGCTGACGATGCTCGCTTACACGCTGTGGCGCCGTGACCAGCGCGCCCGCACGGGGGGTGCGTCGAAGTGAAGGACGGCGTCAACGGCGTCGCGCTCGGCGTCTTCATCTTCTTCTTCCTTGCCGTCACGGTCGTCGGCTTCATGGCCGCACGCTGGCGCAAGGCCGACAACGAGCACAGCCTCGACGAATGGGGTCTGGGCGGCCGCTCGTTCGGCACCTGGATCACATGGTTCCTGCTCGGCGGCGACCTGTACACGGCGTACACCTTCGTCGCCGTCCCGGCGGCCATCTACGCGGCGGGCGCGGCCGGCTTCTTCGCCGTGCCGTACACGATCCTGGTGTACCCGCTGATCTTCACCTTCCTGCCTCGGCTCTGGTCGGTCTCGCACAAGCACGGATACGTGACGACCTCGGACTTCGTCCGCGGCCGGTTCGGCTCGAAGGGGCTGTCGCTGGCGGTCGCCGTCACCGGCATCCTCGCCACGATGCCGTACATCGCACTCCAGCTCGTCGGCATCCAGGCCGTCCTGGACGTGATGGGCGTCGGAGGCGGCGAGAACACCAACTGGTTCGTCAAGGACCTGCCGCTGCTCATCGCCTTCGGTGTGCTCGCCGCGTACACGTACTCCTCGGGTCTGCGGGCCCCGGCGCTGATCGCGTTCGTGAAGGACGCCCTGATCTACATCGTGATCGCGGTGGCCATCATCTACATCCCGATCAAGCTGGGCGGCTTCGACGACATCTTCGCGAAGGCGGGCGACGCGTTCAGCCAGACCAACCCGGCGACGGGCAAGCCACGCGGCGCGCTCGTCCCCGCGGAGGCCGGTCAGTGGACGTACGCGACGCTGGCCCTCGGCTCCGCGCTGGCCCTGTTCATGTATCCGCACTCCATCACGGCGACGCTCTCCTCGCGCAGCCGTGAGGTGATCCGGCGCAACACCACGATCCTGCCGCTGTACTCGCTGATGCTGGGCCTGCTCGCGCTGCTCGGCTTCATGGCGATCGCCGCCGGCGTGAAGGTGGACAACGGCCAGCTGGCCATCCCGCAGCTGTTCGAGAACATGTTCCCGGACTGGTTCGCGGGCGTGGCGTTCGCCGCCATCGGCATCGGCGCGCTGGTGCCCGCGGCGATCATGTCCATCGCGGCGGCGAACCTGTTCACGCGCAACATCTACAAGGACTTCATCAAGCCGAACGCGACCCCGCAGCAGGAGACCAAGGTCTCCAAGCTGGTCTCGCTGCTGGTGAAGGTCGGCGCCCTGGTCTTCGTCCTGACCATGGACAAGACGGTCGCCATCAACTTCCAGCTGCTGGGCGGCATCTGGATCCTGCAGACCTTCCCGGCGCTGGTCGGCGGCCTGTTCACCCGCTGGTTCCACCGCTGGGCGCTGCTGGCGGGCTGGGCGGTCGGCATGGTCTACGGCACGCTGGCCGCGTACGGCGTCGCCTCGCCGACGCAGGACCACTTCGGCGGCAGCTCGAAGGAGATCCCCGGCATCGGGGAGATCGGCTACATCGGTCTGACGGCGTTCGTGCTCAACGTGGTGGTGACGGTGGTCCTCACCTTCGCCCTGAAGGCCTTCAAGGCCCCCGACGGCGTCGACGAGACGTCGCCGCAGGACTACACGGTGGACGCGGGCGACCCCGGTGTCCAGGTGGAGCTCCCGCCGGCCACGGCGGGCACCTCGCACTGACCCCGCTCACGACGGGCCGCCGGGGAGATCCGGCGGCCCGTCGTCGTATCCGGGGCGCACTCGGCCCCGTGATGCGCGGCCCGGCACGCGGCGGCCGGGCGAAGCCCGCTCCGGAGCTCGACGCCCTCACGCTCCCCGCCCGCGAACTGACGCTCCGGCACCGTCCAGACCACCGCCGCGAGCCGGGCCTGGACACAACATCTGGGGGTGCTCACGGAGCCGGGCACAAGATGTATGCTCATGCTCGCTGTCGCCGCAGGGGAATCCGGTGCGAATCCGGAACTGTCCCGCAACGGTGTGCCCGCGTGTCTTCGCACGCGTGTCCAGTCCGAGGACCTGCCGACAGCGCGCCCGGCCGTCCCGGTCCGGGTGCCATGACGTCCGGGCCTCGCGGAGTGGGCCGGCGGACGCGCGCGGGCCCCGCTGCCGGATCCGTGCGCCCTGCTGCCCTCCCCACGGCCCGCCGAGCGAGGGAGAGCAACACGTGACCATCGCGCCCGCCGGACCGGCTTCGGCGACCACGACACGGGCGGAGGCCGACGGGCCGGGAGCGGTACTGCTGCGGACCCTGACCGAGCTGACCGCCGACCTCCCCGACGCCGACCCCGGACGGGTCGCCGCGGCCGCGCTGCGCGGCCGGTCCGCGCACGCCGACGAGGCGGAGCTGCGCGAGCTGGCCACCGAAGCGGCCGCCGGCCTCATCTCCGAGGACCCCGCGTACTCCCGGCTCGCGGCGCGGCTGCTCACCCTCGGCATCCGGGCCGAGGCCGCCTCGCAGGGCGTCACGTCGTTCTCCGGATCGGTGGCGGCCGGGCACCGCGAGGGTTTGATCGCGGACCGCACGGCGGCCTTCGTCCAGCGGCACGCACAGCGGCTCGACGACCTCGTCGACACCGCCGCCGACGACCGCTTCGGCTACTTCGGGCTGCGTACGCTGCACAGCCGCTACCTGCTGCGCCACCCGGTCACCCGCAAGGTCGTCGAGACCCCGCAGCACTTCATGCTGCGCGTGGCCGCCGGTCTCGCCGAGGACGACACGGACCGGTCCGTGGACGAGGTCGCCTCGCTGTACGGCCTGATGAGCCGGCTCGACTACCTGCCGTCCTCCCCCACGCTGTTCAACTCCGGCACCCGGCACCCGCAGATGTCGTCCTGCTACCTCCTCGACTCGCCGCTGGACGAGCTGGACTCGATCTACGACCGCTACCAGCAGGTCGCCCGGCTCTCCAAGCACGCGGGCGGCATCGGGCTGTCCTACTCCCGCATCCGCGCCCGGGGCTCGCTGATCCGCGGCACGAACGGCCACTCCAACGGCATCGTCCCGTTCCTGAAGACGCTGGACGCCTCGGTCGCCGCCGTCAACCAGGGCGGACGGCGCAAGGGCGCGGCCGCGGTCTACCTGGAGACCTGGCACGCGGACATCGAGGAGTTCCTCGAACTGCGCGACAACACCGGCGAGGACGCCCGCCGCACGCACAACCTGAACCTGGCGCACTGGATCCCGGACGAGTTCATGCGCCGGGTGGAGGAGGACCGCGTCTGGTCGCTGTTCTCACCGTCCGACGTGCCGGAGCTGGTGGACCTGTGGGGCGACGCGTTCGACACCGCCTACCGCGCGGCCGAGGAGGCGGGACTCGCGAGGAGGACCATCCCCGCCCGCGAGCTGTACGGACGCATGATGCGCACCCTCGCGCAGACCGGCAACGGCTGGATGACCTTCAAGGACGCCGCCAACCGCACCGCCAACCAGACCGCCGAACCGGGCCACACCGTGCACTCCTCGAACCTGTGCACGGAGATCCTGGAGGTCACGGACGACGGGGAGACGGCGGTCTGCAACCTCGGCTCGGTCAATCTCGCCGCCTTCGTCGACCCGGCGGCCGGCACCCTCGACTGGGAGCGGCTGGACGCCACCGTCCGCACGGCCGTGACCTTCCTCGACCGGGTCGTCGACATCAACTTCTACCCGACCGAGCAGGCCGGCCGCTCCAACGCCAGGTGGCGGCCGGTCGGCCTCGGCACGATGGGCCTCCAGGACGTCTTCTTCCAGCTGCGCCTGCCGTTCGACTCGCCCGGGGCCCGCGCCCTCTCCACCCGCATCGCCGAGCGCGTCATGCTCGCCGCGTACGAGGCCTCCGCCGACCTCGCCGAGCGCGCGGGCTCCTTCCCCGCCTGGGAGAAGACCCGCACCGCCCGGGGCGTGCTGCACCCCGACCACTACGGCGTCGAACCCGCCTGGCCCGAGCGGTGGGCGGCGCTGCGCGAGCGGATCGCCGCCGTCGGCATGCGCAACGCGCTGCTCCTCGCGATCGCCCCGACCGCGACGATCGCGTCCATCGCGGGCGTCTACGAGTGCGTCGAGCCGCAGGTCTCCAACCTGTTCAAGCGCGAGACGCTGTCCGGCGAGTTCCTCCAGGTCAACTCCTACCTGGTGGACGAGCTGAAGCGGCTCGGCGTGTGGGACGCCGGGACCAGGGAGGCGCTGCGCGAGGCGAACGGCTCGGTGCAGGGCTTCGGCCGGGTGCCCGAGGACGTCCGGGCGCTGTACCGCACGGCGTGGGAGATCCCGCAGCGCGGCCTCATCGACATGGCGGCGGCCAGGACCCCGTACCTGGACCAGGCCCAGTCGCTGAACCTGTTCCTGGAGACGCCGACGATCGGCAAGCTCTCCTCGATGTACGCGTACGCCTGGAAGTCGGGGCTGAAGACGACGTACTACCTCCGCTCGCGCCCGGCGACCCGCATCGCGCGCGCCGCGCGGGCCGCCGCCCCCGTGCAGGCCGCCCCGGACCCCGACGCGGTCGCCTGCTCCCTTGAGAACCCCGAGTCCTGCGAGGCCTGTCAGTGACGAGCTCCACGAACACGACCAAGAACACGAACACGACCAAGAACCTGCTCGACCCGGGCTTCGAACTGACCCTGCGTCCCATGCGCTACCCGGACTTCTACGAGCGCTACCGGGACGCGATCAAGAACACCTGGCACGTCGAGGAGGTCGACCTCCACTCGGACGTCGCCGACCTCGCGAGGCTGAGCCCGAGTGAGCGGCATCTGATCGGCCGGTTGGTCGCGTTCTTCGCGACGGGCGACTCGATCGTGGCGAACAACCTGGTGCTGACGCTGTACAAGCACATCAACTCCCCCGAGGCGCGGCTGTATCTGAGCCGTCAGCTCTTCGAGGAGGCGGTGCACGTACAGTTCTACCTGACGCTGCTGGACACCTATCTACCCGATCCGGACGACCGGTCGGCGGCCTTCGCGGCCGTGGAGAACATCCCGTCCATCCGCGAGAAGGCGGAGTTCTGCTTCCGGTGGATGGGCTCCGTCGAGAAGCTGGACCGGCTGGAGTCGCAGGCGGACCGGCGCCGGTTCCTGCTGAACCTGATCTGCTTCGCCGCCTGCATCGAGGGCCTGTTCTTCTACGGGGCGTTCGCGTACGTCTACTGGTTCCGCAGCCGGGGTCTGCTGCACGGTCTGGCCACCGGCACCAACTGGGTGTTCCGCGACGAGACGATGCACATGTCCTTCGCCTTCGAGGTGGTGGACACCGTCCGCAAGGAGGAGCCGGAGCTGTTCGACGACCGGCTGGAGCGGCAGGTGACCGACATGCTGCGGGAGGCCGTCGAGGCCGAGCTGCAGTTCGCGCGCGACCTGTGCGGTGACGGCCTCCCGGGGATGAACACCGAGTCGATGCGGGAGTACCTGGAGTGCGTCGCCGACCAGCGTCTGCTGCGGCTCGGCTTCGCTCCGGTGTACGGCTCCGAGAACCCCTTCTCCTTCATGGAGCTCCAGGGGGTTCAGGAGCTGACCAACTTCTTCGAGCGGCGGCCCTCCGCGTACCAGGTGGCGGTGGAGGGGACGGTCGGGTTCGACGACGACTTCTGAGCCGGGCGGGGCCGTGACGCCGCCCTGAGCTGACGGTCCACGCGCCGCTCGTGGGCCAGTCCGATCAGCGAGGGGAGGACGAGGACCAGCAGGACCCCGAGGACGGTGAGGATGTCGGTGAGTGCGTTCATGTCCTTCACTCTCGCGCCGATTCCTCCTCGGGGTCAGTGGCAGCTCTGCCGCGCACCCTCGAATTCCTGCCATCCAGGGGGCACACTGGCAGGATGCTGAACAACGTGGCAGCCGTCCTGCTCGACGGCGTGCATCCTTTCGAACTAGGAGTCGTCTGCGAGGTGTTCGGCCTCGACCGCGGCGACGAGGGCCTGCCCGTCTACGACTTCGCGGTCGCCTCGGCCGAGGGCCCCACCCTGGGCACCCATGCCGGGTTCACGGTCTCCACGCCGTACGGCCTCGACCGCCTGGAGGCGGCCGACCTCGTCGTCGTCCCGGCCGGCAGCACCTTCGCGACGCGTGACTACCCGCCGGAACTGCTCGCCTCGCTGCGCCGGGTGGTGGACCGGGGCGCCCGGGTGCTCAGCGTCTGCTCCGGGGTGTTCGTACTCGGCGCGGCCGGCCTGCTCGACGGGCGGCGCTGCGCGGTGCACTGGCAGCACGCGGACGAGCTGGCCCGGCAGTATCCGCGGGCCGTCGTCGAGCCCGACGTGCTGTACGTGGACGCGGACCCGGTCATCACCTCGGCCGGCACGGCCGCCGGGATCGACGCCTGCCTGCACATCGTCCGCAAGGAGCAGGGCCCGGAGGTCGCCAACAGCATCGCGCGCCGCATGGTCGTGCCGCCGCACCGGGACGGCGGGCAGGCCCAGTACATCGAGCGGCCGCTGCCGCGCTCCCGGTGCGACACCGTCGGCGAGGTGCTCGTCTGGATGGAGCGCCACCTCGACGAGGAGGTGACCGTGGAACAGCTCGCGGCCCGCGCGCACATGTCCCCGCGCACCTTCGCCCGCCGGTTCCAGCAGGAGACGGGCACCACACCGTACCGCTGGCTCCTGCGGCAGCGGGTACTGCTCGCGCAGCGGCTGCTGGAGGCCACGGACGAGACGATGGAGGTGATCGCGGACCGCGCCGGGTTCGGGAACGCGGCGGCGCTGCGCCATCAGTTCGTGCGGTCCGTGGGGACGACGCCGCAGGGGTACCGGCGCACGTTCAGGGGCTCGCAGGCGGCCTGACCGTGCGCCGGGCACCGCCGGGGTTCAGCGCGGCACGGCCCTCAGCAGCAGGCGGCGGGGACGGAGCGTGATGCCGGCGTGCGGGGTGATGTCGGTCCCCGGCGGGTACTCGAAGCGCCACTTCGGCACCACGGCGGCCAGGATGATGGCGAGTTCGGCCATCGAGAAGTGGTCGGCCGGACACTTGCGGTTGCCCACGCTGAACGGGCTCATGGCGTACTTCGGCACGTCCTTGGAGCGATCCGGATGCCAGCGGTCCGGATCGAACTCCGCATGCCGCTCGTACGACCGCGGATCGCGCTGGATCGCGAACGGGCTGTAGATGATGTCCGCCCCGGCCGGAATGCGGTACCCGCCGAGTTCGGTTTCGGCCAGCGCCTGCCGCGTCAGAATCCAGACAGCGGGCTGGATACGCAGCGCTTCGGTGATGACATTGTTCGTGTGGGTGAGGTTCCTGAGGTCTCCGAAGGTGATCGGGCGGTCACCGACGACCGTTTGCACCTCTTCGCTCAGCCGGTCCGCGTGTTCCGGATGCTCGGTGAGCAATTGCAAGATCCACACCAGCTGAGATCCGACGGTTTCCGTACCTGGGGTGAGTATCGCTATGACCTGATCGTGCACCTCCTGTTCGTTGACCGTTTCACCATTTTCGTCCTTTGCTTCCAGCAGAGCCGTCAGCAAATCGTCCGGCTTCTCCTTCGAGGCCCGGCGCTCTGCGATGACCTCGTCGGCGAGTCGGTGCAATTCGGCCAGCGCCCGGTCGAATTCGCGATGGGACGGCAGCGGCAGGCGGTAGAACGGGCCGAACGAGAGGATCATCCGCCGGTACATGCCGCCGAACACGGTGGTGAGGGCGGCGCTCAGCCGCTCCGCCAGGTCGTCGATCGGCCCGATCCGCAGGAAGCAGCGGGCCGTGACACGGACGCCGATGCGGAACGCCTCCCGCGTCACGTCGAACGTCTCACCCGGTTTCCAGCGCTCCGCGAAGGCACGCGCCTCCTCGGCCATCACCTGGGTGTACCCGGGGATCGCGTCGAGCCGGAAGCTGGGCTGGATCACCTGCCGCTGACGCCGGTGCCGCGCCCCGTTGCTGGTGGCGACGCCCTTGCCGAGCAGGACGTCCAGGGTCTCCCACAGGGGGCCGCCGATCTGGTAGTCGGGACTTGTCAGCAGGCTGCCGACCAGGCCCGGCGAGGTGACGGCGTACACCGTCTTGGGTCCGAGTTTCAGCCGGACCAGGTCGCCGTGGTCGCGTAACTGGGACAGGAAGCCCAGCGGGTCGCGCACCAGTTTCCAGCCGTGGCCGAGGCCCGGCACGCCTCCTCCCGCGAGGGGCGGAGCGGGCAATCGCGATGCGCCGGACACCGGAGGCCGTACGGACTCGACGGTCATTTCTCACCTGCCGCTTCGTTGTTGACGTACGGGGGCGTGGCGCGGTCGTCCCAGCTGTCGACCCGGTACCGGCCGGACTCGTGGTGGAACCAGTACACGGAGCTGAACCAATTCCGCATGTTGCCGAGACACGTCTGCACCGCGCTGCTCAATTCCTTGCCGCGGGTGGTTCCGTCGGCCAGCCGGTCGGCCAGCCGAATCGCATCCTTTTCGGCGGAGAGAAATTCGCTAATGCATTCCTCGACCCGCCGCCTTAATTTCGTGATGGCCTCGGCGAGCGTCAGTCCGCGATGATGGATGAGGCTGATGCCGAGATTATGGACCTCGTCACCCGCCAACTCCTTCGGGAGTGAGCAGAGGTCGTTGTACCAGGCGGCGAATTCCTGGCTCAGAAGGGCAGCACGGCGATATGCGGGGTGCTTCCGCACGGCGTCTGGAATCTCCTGCTCGGCACTCGGTTCGAGCAGATCGGTCCAGATCCAGTGCGCGAAGGTGAGGCGCCGGAGTTCGAGATAGTCCTCGACCGTGGGGACGCGCCCGGCGGTGCGGTTGTCGAACTCCCGGTCGTAGGCGTCGATCACCGCGTGGAAGTGCCGCGCGAACCGGGCGTTCCATCGGGGCCCCAGGAACGAGTACAGCCGCACCATGCTGTCCGCGAACCCCGCCACCAGGGGATCCGTATGGTGCAGATGAGTGTGGGGGGAGTCGAGCGCCTGGTGCAGCCGGAGCCTGAGACCGCGCCAGGCCGCCTGCCGGCCGTGCACCACGTCACGGTCGTGACGGTCGTCCCAGACGAAGAACCACGCGCTGTAGTCGGCTATCGCCTGCATCACCTCGTCGGGCGCGCCCAGGTAGTAGCCCGCCATGAGGTCGGTGTAGCGCAGGCCGTCGGCGTGTTCCTCGACCTTGTCCGCCGGCATGAGGCGTTTTTCGAGCAGCCAGGAACGCGTGTTCTCCTGGAGGCTCGGCCAATACGGGTGCAGTCGTCGGGAAAACCCGGTTTCGATCACCGGTAAGGAGAGCGCCGGTGGCACTTCGACCGTGGCTGTCGTCGCTGAAGTGCTCCGCGGATAAGGATGCACGAACTAACCCCTCTCAGCCGCCTGCTGACGCCGCGCCCCTCCGCTGTGCCGGGCGTGCGCCGTTGCGTATCCCCGCACTTCCCATTCAGCACCACAACTGACCGTTCTGGGAACGGATTTGCGCCCCTCACTACCCCGAGGTGCCGAGATTCTCCCGTTGTGTGACCACTTCTGGATCAACCGGGCGGTACAAGAGGGCGAACATCCGACACACGAACGAACGCGCCCGGCCGGGATGGTCTCCGACCGGGCGCGGTGGGAACGCTGTCCGGGCGCCGCGCGAGCGCTCTGCGCGCGCCGTGCGGCGGTTGTACGGGGGGTGCGCGGACGCGCCCCGCTCAGTCGTTGGCGACGACGGCGTACCGCGGCTCGTTCTCGGCCATCTGCCGCAGCGCGTCCTTGCGCTCGCGCTTGGAGAGCCGGTCGATGTACAGGTAGCCGTACAGGTGGTCCGTCTCGTGCTGGAGGCAGCGCGCGAAGTAGCCGGTGCCGCGCACCTTGACGGGGTTGCCCTTCTCGTCCTGCCCGGTCACCTCGGCGTAGTCGGGGCGGGCCAGCGACGCGTAGGCGGTCGGCACCGAGAGGCAGCCCTCGTTGCTGTCGTCCAGGCTGCGCGCCTCGGCGGGCAGATCGACGAGGACCGGGTTGCAGACCACGCCGACGTGCCGCTTGCCCTCGTCGTCCTGGCAGTCGTACACGAAGACCTTGAGGTCGACGCCGATCTGGTTGGCGGCCAGGCCCACGCCCTCGGCGGTGCGCTGGCTGGCGAACATGTCGGCGACGAGAGCGGCCAGCTCGTCACCGAACTCCGTGACGTCCCGGCACTCCTTGTGCAGCACCGGGTTACCGACGACCGTGATCGGGCGGGACGTGCCGCGCTCGCGGTAGGCCGTCTCGCGCTCCTCGCACTCCTCGGTGTCGATGACGAAGCCCTCGTCGTCCACGGGGAGCACGCCCCCGTGCTGCTGATCGGTGTCCTGCTGCGCCATGACCGACGTACGCCTTCCTGCAACCTTGGAAAAATCTGCGAGTACAGCCTAAGGGGGCCGGAGGACGGCCAGGGTCTTTCGCCTGATCCGGACGAGAGGCCCTAGCAGACCTCTTCGAGATCGCGCCAGTCCCGCGAGTCCGGGCTGTCCGCGACCCAGCCGTCGAGCAGGCCGCGCACCAGTGACGCCGGCGCCGCCAGACCGCACTCGCGCTCGGGCACCCACAGCTGTCCGTCGGTGCGGTGGCCCAGCGGACCCGGGTGGCCCGGCTCACTGTGGTCGTGCGGGTCGAGGTGCTCCCCGTCCCCCTCGTCGGAGGGCATCCGGGACTCCGAGCACGTCCGGCACAGCAGCCGTACGGACGACGACCAGTCCTCGGCGGCGAAGCCCGCGTCGGCGGCGAGCTGCTCCAGAGCGTCCCGGTCGTCCTCGGTCGCGGCCTCCAGGAGGACGACCCAGGTGGGCACCGGCGACGGCGCCCACAGCTCGATCTCGTCGAACACCGGGAACGCGTGCCCGGCGGACGTGGTCCGCTCGCCGTGCGGGACGCCGTCGTGCAGGACGACCTCTCCCCAGCGGCGCCCGGAGGACGGCAGCGGGATGGACAGGACCTCCATCCGGGCCGGGTCGAGCCTGCGCCCCCACACGACCTCGGCCTCGCCCTCGGGCGACAGCCGGACGGCCGCGCTGCCCAGCTCCATGCCGACGGGCTCACCGGAGACGGCGGCTCCGCCGGGCACCCGCAGCCCGTACGCCTGCCACGCGCGGCGGGCCAGCGACCAGTCCTGCAGGGCGGTGGCGGCGATGCCGACGTTCCACCAGTCGGGAGCGCCGGCCTCCCGGTCGAGCAGCGCGACGGCCCTCAGTCCGGCGGCGCGCGCCTGCTCCCAGTCGTGCCGGAACTTGTGCAGCAGGGCGAGGTTGAACCAGGACTCCGAGAGCCACGGCTCCAGGTCCGCGGCACGGGTGAGCAGTGCTCCCGCGTCCTCGTACCGGCCGTCGCCGATCAGCGTGAACGCCCGGTCGGTGGCCTGCCGCCATGAGGCGGAGGGCCGGTGCCGCCCCTTGCCGAAGATCCTCACGATTCCCGCCTGCCAGTTCCGTGCGATTCCCGCCTGCTGGTCCGTTGTACCCGGTGCGGCGTCCGGGGCCTTGCCGCCCGCCCTGATCCGGACGCCTGCCCCAGGCCTGCTCGTGCCCCCGAACATCCTCTTCCTCGCATCCAACCACGTACCGTCGGACGGGCGCTCATTACCCATGGGTTACCCAGCCGCGGGGAAGTCAGACCGCCCGCGCGCCGTCCGGGGACCACTCCCGGCCGAGCCGCTCGCGCGGTGTCCCTCCCGTTCTGACGAGGACCCTGGCCAGCGATTCCACCACCTCGGGCTGGTACTCGCGGGCGGTGTCCAGACGCAGTCTCTCCAGAGCCGTCAGCGGCCCCCCGGGTCCCGCTTCCCTGACCATCTCCTCGTACGCGTTCACCACCCGCACGATCCGCGCCGTGACCGGCTGCTCCGGGTAGGGGTCGGCCTGCCGCTCGACGACGACGGCGACCTCGGCGTCCACGCCGGTCTGACGGACGACGGCGCCCCCGAGGAGGGCGATGCGCCGCTGCTCGTCGGCGGGGAGCGCGGCGGTCGCCCCGGCGGGCACCGGGTCGACGAGGCTCAGCTGGCCGATGTCGTGCATCAGCGCCGCGTACTCCAGCACGGTCAGCTCCGGTTCGGCGAGGCCCAGTTCACGGCCCACGGCCCGGCTGAGCGCGGCCACCCGGCGGGCGTGTCCGGCGGGCGTGCAGCCCGCGATCTCGGTCGCCCGGGCCAGCGAGGCGATGGTCTGCCGGTAGGTGGCCCGCACGGCCGCGTACCGCCGCAGCGACAGCTGGGTGAGCAGCAGCGGCAGCGCGAGCACGGGCAGCGCCCACAGCCCGGCCACGGCGACCGCGAGCGACATCACCACGCCGGTCGCGCACACCGCCGATCCGACGCCGGGGGTCGCCCGCAACTGGTCGCGCAGCAGCGGCCCGAAGGGCCAGCCCGTACGGGAGTGCGCCATGACGGCCGCGAGCACCGCGTCGCACAGCGTGGTGAGCACCAGCAG
Organism: Streptomyces sp. NPDC008313; assembly: GCF_042956125.1. Lineage (NCBI taxonomy): Bacteria > Bacillati > Actinomycetota > Actinomycetes > Kitasatosporales > Streptomycetaceae > Streptomyces > Streptomyces sp. NPDC008313. The sequence continues at coordinate 36,683 of NZ_JBIBFR010000014.1, read as the reverse complement.
CGCGACCAGCAGCAGGGCGTGCGCGGAGCCGTCCCATCCGTGCAGCCGTCCCTGCTGGTACAGCGGCTGGAAGCAGACGGCGGCGAAGCCGACGGTCAGCACCCGCCGGGTGAGGTGGTCGGGCGTGGAGCCCCTGCCCCGGGCCACGTGCGGCACGCAGCCGACGAGGGCCGCCGCGAGGACCACGGCGACGACCTGGAGCGGGCTCTGGTGGGCGGCCCGCCCGGCGTTCTCCCCGAGCAGGGCGTACGCGAGCGCCCCGGCGGCACCCAGCGGGGCCGATTCGCGCTCCTCGGTGCCGCTCCACCGGGCGAGCTCACCGGCCGCGACGAGGACGCCGAAGGCGAGGGCGGTGCCCCGGTCGTCGACCCCGTGCCAGAGGGTGGCCGCGAGGGCCGCCGCGCCGAGCAGGGCCGCGCTCGCGTGGGCGAGCGGGGCGAGGGCGGCCCGGCCCGCGAGGACACCGGGCGGGCGGGCCGGGCCGGCCGCCCCGGCCGGCGGCGTCATGCCCCGGCCTCCGCGCGCACCGGCAGGGGCCGGGACGGGGCGGCGTTCCCGCCGGAGTCGTCGGCGGTGACCGCCGGGTGCCAGCCGTGCCGGCCGAGCGCCCGGACGAGAGCGGTCACCATCAGCGGGTCGAACTGCGCCCCGGCGCACCGCTCCAGCTCCTCCAGCGCGGCGCCGACCGGCCGGGCCCGGCTGTAGGACCTGGTCGACGTCATCGCGTCGAAGGCGTCGGCGACCGCGACGACGCGCGCGAACTCGGGGATCTGCCGGCCCGTCAGCCCGTACGGGTAGCCGCTGCCGTCGATGCGCTCGTGGTGGTGCAGGATCGCCGAGCGCGCCTCCTCCAGGAACCCGATGCCGCGCACCATCTCGTGCCCGTACTCGGGGTGCAGTTCGATGATCCGCCGTTCCTCGGGGGTGAGCGGACCGTCCTTGCGCAGCAGCCGGGTCGGGACGCCGAGCTTGCCGACGTCGTGCAGGATCCCCGCGAACCGCAGGACCTCGACCCGCTCGTCGTCCATGCCGAGCTCCCGGGCGATCAGCACGGACGCCTGGCCGACCCGCTCGCTGTGCCCGCGCGTGTAGCCGTCCTTGATGTCGACGGCCTGCACCAGCGCCCGGATGGTCGCCTGGTGGGCGCCACGCTCCCGGTGGTACTGCGCGAACACCCATCCGGAGACGTACATCGGCAGCAGGACGAGCAGCGCGGCGACCGGCCCGTACGGGCTGCGCCACAGCACCGCCATCATCAGCCCGGCCAGTCCGTGCACGGCGACCGGGGCGAGGGAGCGCGGGAAGCGCCCGCGCCAGGCGCCGCGCGGCGGCACCCGCTCGGCGGCCACCAGGATTCCGCCGTCCAGCACGGTCAGGACCAGGCAGAACGCCAGCACCGCGGCGCCGGCGGGCACCAGCGCGTACGGGAAGCCGGGGGCCACGACGGTCTCGCGGCCGCCTAGTGCCCGGTGCACCCCGGACGCCGCCGCGACCGCGACGGCGAGCTGGGCGGCGCGCCAGACCCGGCGCAGCCGGCGCGGCCGGCGGGTCACCCGGGCGAGCAGCGCCCCCGGCAGCGCGACGAGCGCGGCGGCCGGGGGCGGCAGCAGGAAGGCCCCGGCGAGCAGCACGGGGAAGAAGGTGCCCATGGCGCCGGAGGTCCGGCGGCCGAGGAGGCGGAGCGGGGTCGCGCCGCCGGGGCCCAGCCGTGAGCGGGGGACGGTGATCTGCTCGCAGCAGGCGTACAGCCCGGCGAGCGGGAGGACGGCGGGCCAGTCGACGCGGACGGCAGGCAGCGCCGCCAGGCAGGCCAGGGCGCCGAGGACGACACAGGCCACGTAGACGCGGGCCCACGCCGGAATCGTCCCCATCTCGTCCCCCTCCTGGTTCAAGCTCCGGAGCCTAGGCCGGGAGGGGAGGCGGGGGCGTGCCAATGGGTGAATCCGCAGGCCTACGACCCACGGATTACCACGTTCGAGTGATGACCGGGCAGTGGAGGGAGACCGGCACTCCGGCCGTCACCGGCGAGCGGCCGGACTCCGCCGGCGGTCCGGCGCTGCTCCTGCCCGCGGGCGGAGGTGTCGCGCGGGCCGGGGCGTCGTGCGGGCGGAGGTGTCGTGCGGCGGGGTCAGGACTCCTGCGGCGTGCCGGTCACGTCGTGCTCGGGCACCGCCTGTCCGGAACGGATCAGGTCGATGCGGCCCATGACCTTGGCCCGCAGGTCGGTGGGGACGTCGTCGTGACCGCAGCACCGCTTGACCAGCTTCTTCACGGCCTGCTCGAGTCCGTACTTCTCGAGGCACGGGGAGCACTCCTCGAAGTGCACCTCGAACTTCGTGCAGTCCGAGTCCGGCATCTCGTGGTCGAGGAACTCGTAGAGATGGTCGAGAACCTCACTGCAATCCGTCTCGTGCGGCTCTCCGCAGCTCATGAGCCCGAGCCTTTCGCTTCGTTCGACTCCCCGGCGCCGGCCGGGACCAGCCCGCGGTCGCGCGCGTAGTCCTCGAGCATGCCGCGCAGCTGGCGACGGCCCCGGTGCAGCCGGGACATCACCGTACCGATGGGTGTCCCCATGATGTCCGCGATCTCCTTGTACGCAAAGCCCTCGACGTCCGCGAGATAGACCGCGATACGGAATTCCTCGGGGATCGCCTGCAGTGCCGACTTGACGTCCGAGTCGGGCAGGTGGTCGAGCGCCTGCGCCTCGGCGGAACGCAGACCGGTCGACATGTGCGACTCGGCGCGCGCCAGCTGCCAGTCCTCGATCTCCTCGGCCGCGCTGCGCTGGGGCTCGCGCTGCTTCTTGCGGTACGAGTTGATGAACGTGTTCGTCAGGATGCGGTACAGCCAGGCCTTGAGGTTGGTGCCCTCACGGAACTGGTGGAAGGACGCGTACGCCTTCGCGTACGTCTCCTGCACCAGGTCCTCGGCGTCCGCGGGGTTGCGCGTCATGCGCAGCGCCGCCGAGTACATCTGGTCGAGGAACTCCAGCGCGTCCCGCTCGAAGCGCGCGCTGCGCTCGGCCGTCGACTCCGTGCTGCCGCCCCGGCCCTCGGGCTGCTCCGCCTGGCCGTGTTCGGTCCCTGCGTCGGTCCCAGTGACCGGACCCACCTCCTCCAACGACGTCGCGGAACCGAGACCGGTCCCACCTGAATCGGAGGATAGACGACCTTGGGTGGAGGAGTGAGGTCGATTCGGTCCGCCCTGCGCCCTGACAGGGGCGTTCTTGGCCGCGGGCAGCACCGACCAGTCCAGGTCAGCGGCGCTGCGACGGCTCGGGCAAAGGGTCGAACCCATGCGGCGGACTTCCTCTCCTACGAAGGTTCAGCACGACAGGTGCTGTCTGCTCCGCACAACAGTGGTCCCCGATCCCGCATTCCCGGGCGTCACCCGAGTGACGAGGTCCACTTCAGGACGCCGTCCGTGACCGTCCTCAGGGCCTCGTCCTGGCCGAGCGGGGCGCGCTTCGGGACCGTGAGGCCGTGATCGCCGTACGGCACCTCGACGAGTTCGTACGGGCCCTCGGGGAACTCCCGCGGCCTCCCGAAGGGGTCGTTGCCGCCCTGCACGACGAGCGTGGGGACCCCGGCGCCGAGGAGTTCGGCGGCCCGGGACCTCTCGGGCCGGCCCGGCGGGTGCAGCGGGAAGCTGAGCGCGAGGACGGCCGCGGCGCCCAGTTCCGTCGCGGTGCGGCAGGCGACGCGGGCACCGGCGCTGCGGCCGCCCGCGATCACGGGGAGCCCCGGCCGGACGAGCGCCGGCCACAGACCGCGCCAGCCCGTGTCGAGGGTCTTCGGGGCAGGGGCGACCTTCTTGCCGGCCACCCGCCAGGGCTGCTCCACGAGGGCGACGGTCACCCCGTGCGCGGGCAGGGCCGCGGCGAGGGCCTGGAGGTCGTGCGCCCCGATGCCGCCCCCGGCGCCGTGGCTCACGGCGAGGACGAGCCGCGCGTCCCCGGCCCGGTGCCAGGTGACGCGGGCGGTCCCGGCGTCGGTCCCTACGGTCTCGGCCGCCCCGGCGGCCCCGGCCCTCGCAGCCGCCCCGGCCTTCTCCGTGTCGCGCGTCGTGTCGTCCGTCACGTCAGAAGAGTGTGCCCTCTTCGGGGCCGTCCAGCTCCTTCAGCAGCTCCGGGCCATTGTTGCGGACGTTGCTGACGGCCGTGGAGACCGGGAAGGCGCGCATCAGTCCGGCGGGCGGCGGGGTGAGCAGTTCACGCAGGCCGTCGGGGTCCGTGCGGGAGGGGTCCAGCCAGGCGTCCCAGCGGTCCGGGGTGAGCATCAGGGGCATCCGGGGGTGGATGTCGGCCAGCGCCCGCGGTCCCCCGGCCGGGGCCACGGCCAGCGGCGAGGTCTCCGCCTCCGTCGTGATCACGGAGCACGTCGCCCACCAGGCGCGCGGGTGGTCGTCGGGCAGCGTGCGGTCCCGCCAGAACTCGTACAGCCCGGCCATCGCGAAGACGGAGCCGTCGGCGGGCGTCACGAAGTACGGCTGCTTGCGGGGGCGCTTCTTCCTGCCCTCCACCTCCAGTTCGCGCTCGGCGGTGCCGGTGACCCACTCGTAGTAGCCGTCCGCCGGGATGACGCAGCGCCGGGAGGTGAAGGCCCGCCGGTACGAGGGCTTCTCGTGGACGGTCTCCGCGCGGGCGTTGATCATCCGGGCGCCGCCCTCGGGGTTCTTGGCCCAGGACGGGACCAGTCCCCACCTGAGGATGCGCAGCTGGCGAACCGGCCGCGGGTCCTCGGCGTCCTTGAGGGGGCGGTCGAGAACCGCGTAGACCTCCTTGGTCGGGGCCACGTTGTAGTCCGGTGCCAGCGCCTCCTCCGGCTCCCACCTCTCGACTTCGAAGACTCCCGCGAGATCCCCGGGCCCACGACTCGACGCATACCGTCCGCACATACGTGCCAGACTGCCAGGCCCACCCGTCGCCCGGCCACCACTTTCGGACACGGCGCGCGCGCCGGACACCCCACGACCGCGACCTGAGGGAGCCCCCACCGACCATGGACAGCACCGCGTTCACCTCGCTCGGCGATCTCTGGGACGAGGTCTTCGGCAGTCAGCCGGACCCGGACACCTGGGTGGTCATAGCCACCCTGGTCGCCGCGCTGGCGGCGGTCCTGCCACAGGGCGTCTGGCGGGTCGCCCGCAACGCCGTCACCATCGCGCACGAGGGCGGCCACGGGCTGGTGGCGCTCCTCACGGGGCGCAGCCTCAGCGGCATCCGGCTGCACTCCGACACCAGTGGTCTCACCGTCAGCCGCGGGAAGCCGACCGGGCTCGGCATGATCCTCACCGCGGCCTCGGGCTACACCGCTCCCCCGCTGCTGGGCCTCGGCGGGGCCGCGCTGCTGGCCGCGGGACACATCACCGCGCTGCTGTGGCTGGCCACGGCGCTGCTGCTGGTCATGCTCGTGATGATCCGCAACGCCTACGGGGCGCTCACCGTCGTCCTCACCGGCGGCACCTTCCTGCTGGTCTCGTGGCTCGCCGGCCCCCAGGTGCAGGCGGCGTTCGCCTACGCGGTGGTCTGGTTCCTCCTCCTGGGCGGTGTCCGCCCGCCGTTCGAACTCCAGGCCAAGCGCGCCCGCGGCGCCGCGGGCGACTCCGACGCGGACCAGCTCGCCCGGCTGACGAACGTCCCGGCCGGCCTGTGGCTGTTCCTCTTCCACGCGGTCTCGCTCTGCTCCCTGGTGGGCGGGGGCCGCTGGCTCCTGGGGCTCTGAACCGCGCGCCCCCTCACGCGGCGGAGGCGGGTTCCGCTCGTATTCCGCCACTTCTGATCAAGATCTCCGCCCATCGTCAGCCACTAAAGTGGTGCGCATGACCGTTAATCCCGCTCACGCCCCTCTCTGGCCCGCCCCGCACGCGAGCGCGGCCGTCGACGCGCGGGTCCACGTGCCCGGGTCGAAGTCGGTCACCAACCGCGCCCTGGTGCTGGCCGCGCTGGCCTCCGAGCCCGGCTGGCTGCGCCGTCCGCTGCGTTCCCGGGACACGCTGCTCATGGCCGGCGCCCTGCGCGCGATGGGGGTCGGCATCGAGGAGACGGTGTCGTCCAGCTCCGCCGCCGCCCCCGGCTCGGACGCCTCCGGCGAGGCGTGGCGGGTCATCCCTTCGGGCCTGCACGGCCCGGCCACGGTGGACGTCGGCAACGCCGGCACGGTGATGCGCTTCCTGCCTCCGGTCGCCGCGCTCGCCGACGGCCCCATCCGCTTCGACGGCGACCCCCGCTCGTACGAGCGCCCGTTGAACGGTGTGATCGACGCGCTGCGCGTCCTCGGCGCCCGCATCGACGACGACAGCCGGGGCGCGCTGCCGCTGACCGTGCACGGCGGCGGCGCCCTGGAGGGCGGCCCCGTCGAGATCGACGCGTCCTCGTCCTCGCAGTTCGTCTCGGCGCTCCTGCTGTCCGGGCACCGCTTCAACCAGGGCGTGGAGGTGCGTCACACCGGCTCGTCGCTGCCGTCCATGCCGCACATCCGGATGACCGTCGACATGCTGCGCGCGGTCGGCGCCCAGGTCGACACCCCCGAGTCGGGCGGCGAGCCGAACGTCTGGCGCGTCACCCCGGGTGCCCTCCTCGGCCGCGACCTCACCGTCGAGCCGGACCTGTCCAACGCCCAGCCGTTCCTGGCGGCGGCCCTGGTGACCGGCGGCCGGGTCGTCGTCCCCGACTGGCCCGAGCGGACCACCCAGCCGGGCGACAGGCTGCGCGAGATCTTCACCGAGATGGGTGGTTCCTGCGAACTGACCGACGGCGGCCTGGAGTTCTCCGGCACCGGCGCGATCCACGGCATCGACGTGGACCTGAGCGAGGTCGGCGAGCTGACCCCAGGCATCGCGGCGGTCGCCGCCCTCGCCGACTCCCCCTCGACCCTGAGGGGCGTCGCCCACCTCCGGCTGCACGAGACGGACCGGCTCGCCGCGCTCACCAAGGAGATCAACGAACTCGGCGGCGACGTCACCGAGACCGCCGACGGACTGCACATCCGCCCGCGCCCGCTGCACGGCGGCACCTTCCACACGTACGACGACCACCGCATGGCGACCGCGGGTGCCGTCATCGGCCTGCTGGTCGAGGGCGTGCGCATCGAGAACGTGGCGACGACGGCGAAGACCCTGCCGGACTTCCCCGAACTGTGGGCCGGAATGCTCGGGAACTGACGGGCGGACACGGATCATGCGCCGCTACGGCAAGCACACCGACGAGGACGACATCCGCTCCCGTCCCAACCGCAAGGGCAACCGGCCGCGGACGAACATCCGGCCGAAGCACGAGGACGCCGCGGAGGGCATGGTCCTCACCGTCGACCGGGGCCGGCTGACCTGCCTCGTCGAGGACCGGCTCGTGCTGGCCATGAAGGCCCGCGAACTCGGCCGCAAGGCCGCTGTGGTGGGCGACCAGGTGGCCCTGGTCGGCGACCTGACCGGCAAGAAGGACACCCTCGCCCGGATCGTCCGCATCGGGACCCGCACCTCGGTCCTGCGGCGCACGGCCGACGACGACGATCCCTACGAGCGGGTGGTCGTGGCCAACGCCGACCAGCTGGCGATCGTCACCGCCCTGGCCGACCCGGAGCCGCGCCCCCGGCTGATCGACCGCTGCCTGGTCGCCGCGTACGACGGCGGCCTCGACCCGCTGCTGGTGCTGACCAAGTCGGACCTGGCGCCGCCCGACGAACTCCTGGAGCTGTACGGAGCCCTGGGCGTCCCCTACGTCGTCACCAGCCGGGCGGAGCTGGAGAGCGGCGCCGCGGTGGACCGGGTGCGCGAGCAGCTGGACGGCAAGATCACGGCGTTCGTCGGGCACTCGGGGGTCGGCAAGACGACCCTCGTCAACGCCCTGGTGTCACGGGAGCGGCGGCGCAGCACCGGCGTCGTCAACGCCGTCACGGGCCGCGGCCGGCACACGACCACGTCGGCGCGGGCGATCCCGCTGCCGGACATGGGCGGCGGATGGGTGATCGACACACCGGGCGTACGGTCCTTCGGCCTGCACCACGTCGATCCGTCCCGCGTCATCCACGCCTTCCCCGACCTGGAGCCCGGCACCGAGGGCTGCCCTCGCGCGTGCAGCCACGACGAGCCGGACTGCGCCCTGGACGAGTGGGTGGAGAAGGGCCACGCCGACCCGGCCCGGCTCTACTCCCTGCGCAGGCTGCTCTCCACCCGGGAGCGCACGGAGGGCGACTGACGGCCCGTCGGCGGAGTACGGGGAGCGGCCGAGCGGGGGCGGTCCGCGGTCCGTCGGCCGGAAGTCGATGACCTCCGCGTTGTTTGGGTGATCCGCGGGCCGGTAAATGCATACTCGGCACACTCGGGCAGGCCGGATCCGAGCCGGGCGAACCAGTCACGGAACGTGGGGACACGGGAGGACAGCACATGGCGTGGCTGCTGGTCGTTGTGGCGGGGATACTGGAGACCGGCTTCGCCGTCTGTCTGAAACTGTCCCACGGGTTCACCCGGCTGTGGCCCACGGTGGCTTTCTGCACCTTCGCACTGGGCAGTTTCGGTCTGCTCACACTGTCGCTGCGCAAGCTCGACGTCGGCCCCGCCTACGCGGTGTGGACCGGCATCGGCGCGGCGGGCACGGCGGTCTACGGGATGATCTTCCTGGGTGACCTGGTCTCGACGCTCAAGATCGTGTCGATCACCTTCGTGATCGTCGGAGTGATCGGCCTCCAGCTGTCCGGCTCGGCCCACTGACCCTCACCGCGGGACCCGCCCGTCGAGCGCGCCGAGGGCGCCGCGCACCAGGTCCGCGACGCCGCCGCGCTCCGGGGGCGCGGCCACGCAGGACAGGGCGAGGCGCACGACGAGTTCGCAGGAGCGGGCGAGTTCGCGGGCTCCGGATCGGGGAGCGCCGTGCGTGGCCGGAGCGCCGTGGGTGACGGACGCGCCGTGCGCGGTGAGGGCGGCGACGGCGCGGTCCCGGACCAGCGCCACGAGGTCGGCGGGCGAGGGAAGCGCCGCGTCGGCCCGGCGCTGCGCGGGCACCGCGGACGACGACCGCACCGCGGAGAGCGTCGGCGCGGGCAGCCGCCGGCTCCAGCAGCCGGTGAGCAGGGCCCGCACCAGAGGGTTGGCGCGCGCCGCCGAGACCGTCCACTCGGCGGTCGCGACGAGCCGCTCCCAGGGGTCGGCGTGCGAGGCCAGCGCGCGTTCCGCCCCGGCCAGGTAGGCGTCGGCCTCCCGGCGGACGAGGGCGCGGGCGATCCCCTCCTTGCTCCCGAACTCGTTGTAGAGCGTCTGGCGGGACACTCCGGCCAGGGCGGCGACGTCCACCATCCGGACCGCGGACCACGGCCGACGGGCGAGCGCCGCGTAGGCGGCGTCCAGTAAGACCTCCCGCGCTGCGGGCATCATCGCCTCCCCGGGGCCGACCGGCAGGCCCTAGCGACTCCGACACCACAGATTTGACGCGTACACGGACCCTGTCAAGGGTGCCCGACGCGGGAAGGCGCGCTCTCGCGGACCGTACGGCGAGAGGCCGGTCCGCGAGATGACCGCCCGGCCGTATGGTTGCGGCCCGAGTGGGCCGGATACGGTTTCGTCATGCCCGACTATCTCGATGACCTGCGCCTCGCCCATGTTCTGGCGGATGCCGCCGACGCCGCCACGATGGACCGCTTCAAGGCGCTCGACCTCAAGGTCGAGACCAAGCCGGACATGACGCCGGTGAGCGAGGCGGACAAGGCCTCGGAGGAGCTGATCCGCGGCCAGCTCCAGCGGGCGCGCCCACGGGACGCCGTGCTCGGTGAGGAGTACGGCATCGAGGGCACCGGCCCGCGCCGCTGGGTGATCGACCCGATCGACGGAACCAAGAACTACGTACGCGGAGTACCCGTCTGGGCGACACTGATCTCCCTGATGGAAGCGGGCGAGAGCGGCTTCGAGCCGGTCGTCGGCGTGGTCTCGGCGCCGGCGCTCAGCCGCCGCTGGTGGGCCGCGAAGGGCCACGGCGCCTTCACGGGGCGCAGCCTGTCGTCCGCGTCCCGGCTGCGGGTGTCGGGGGTGTCGCGGATGGCGGACGCCTCGTTCGCGTACTCCTCGCTGACCGGCTGGGAGGACCAGGGCCGCCTGGACGGCTTCCTGGACCTCACGAAGGCGGTCTGGCGCACGCGCGGGTACGGCGACTTCTGGCCGTACATGATGGTCGCGGAGGGGTCCGTCGACATCTGCGCCGAACCCGAGCTCTCGCTCTGGGACATGGCGGCGAACGCGATCATCGTGACCGAGGCGGGCGGCTCCTTCACCGGCCTCGACGGACGTCCGGGCCCCCACAGCGGCAACGCCGCCGCGTCGAACGGCACCCTCCACGACGAACTCCTGGGCTATCTGAACCAGCGGTACTGAGCGGGCGGCCGCCCGCCTGTCGGCCCGGGCGGAGTCGCTCCCGGACGGCAGCGGGCCGGGCGGGGCCGTGGCCGGACGGTGCAGGGGCCAGGGCTGGGACCGGGCGGCGCCACGTCCGGGCCGGGCGCGGGGTGAGGCCGGCCGGTGGCGGGGCGAGCCGGGCGCGGGGCGAGGTCGGCTGATGGGTGGCGGGCCCGCAGCCGTGCGCCCCGAATTCACCGCGCACGCCCCCTTGTTGACCGTCCCTTTGCCTGCGACTCTGAGAGCCCCCACTTGTGAACTTGTGAATCGCTTCTCCTGGCGCTTCACCAAGGAGGTGGCTTCCGCCCATGCTCGTCCGCGACGCCATGAGTACGGTGGTCCTCACCATCGGCCCGACACACACCCTCCGACAGGCGGCCCGGCTGATGTCGGCGCGCCACGTCGGCGCCGCCGTCGTCCTCGACGAGGACTCCTGCGGCCTGGGAATCCTCACCGAACGCGACATCCTCAACTCCCTGGCCCACGGCCAGAATCCCGACACCGAGACAGCCGGCACCCACACCACCACCGACGTGGTCTTCGCCGGCCCTACCTGGACCCTGGAGGAGGCGGCGGCAGCCATGTCGCACGGCGGCTTCCGCCATCTGATCGTGCTCGAACACAACGGCCCCGTCGGAGTCGTCTCGGTCCGCGACATCATCCGCTGCTGGGCTCCGGCCCGGCGCGCCGAGGCCTCCCTGGCGAGCTGACCGCGCGACGGGGCCGCCCGGCACCGGGCGGCCCCGCGAACGGCGAGCGGGCCGGACCCCCGTGAGGGGATCCGGCCCGCGGCCCACGACAAGCGATCCAGTACCGGTCAGCCGCGCAGGGCCTGGACCGCGGCCTCCAGCCGCTTGCCGAAGTCACCGTCCGCCTGGCGGAAGTTGTTGATCGCACGCTCGGCGATGTCGTCACGGGAGACACCGGAGAGGGCGCCCGCGAGGTTGTCGACGAGACGCTGCTTCTCGTCCTCGGACATCAGCCGGTAGAGGTTGCCGGCCTGCACGAAGTCGTTGTCCTCGGCGTGCACCGGAGCCGGGGAGTCACCCGTGACGCCCGTGACCGGGACGGGCTGCCACAGCGGCCGGTCCGTCTGGAAGGGGCCGCCGAAGCTGTTCGGCTCGTAGTTCTTCGCACCCTTGTGGCGGCCGTCGTACATGTAGCCGTCACGGTAGTTGGTGCGCGCTTCGGTCGCGTGCGGGCGGTTGACCGGCAGCAGGTCGGCGTTGATGCCGACCCGGTAGCGGTGGGCGTCCGCGTAGGCGAAGAGGCGGCCCTGGAGCATCTTGTCCGGAGACGGGCCGATGCCGGGCACGAAGGCCGCGGGGCTGAAGGCCGACTGCTCGACCTCGGCGAAGATGTTCTCCGGGTTGCGGTTGAGCTCCATCGCGCCGATCTCGATGACCGGGTAGTCCGCGTGCGGCCACACCTTGGTCAGGTCGAACGGGTTGAAGCGGTAGCCGGCCGCCTCGGCCGCCGGCATGATCTGCACGCCGACCGTCCAGGACGGGAACTCGCCCCGCTCGATCGACTCGCGCAGGTCCCGCTGGTGCGAGTCGGGGTCCTTGCCCGCGAGGACCTCCGCCTCCTCGGCGGTCAGGCACTTGATGCCCTGGTCGGTCTTGAAGTGGTACTTGACCCAGAAGACCTCGCCGGCCTCGTTGTTCCACTGGTAGGTGTGGGAGCCGAAGCCGTCCATGTGCCGGTACGAGGCGGGGATGCCGCGGTCGCCGAAGAGCCAGGTCACCTGGTGCGTGGACTCCGGGCTCAGACCCCAGAAGTCGAAGACGTTGTCCGCCTCCTGGGAACCGGTGTACGGGTCGCGCTTCTGGGTGTGGATGAAGTCCGGGAACTTGATGGCGTCCTTGATGAAGAACACCGGGGTGTTGTTGCCGACGAGGTCGTAGTTCCCCTCCTCCGTGTAGAACTTCAGCGCGAAGCCGCGCGGGTCACGCACCGCGTCCGCCGCGCCGAGGTTGCCCGCGACCGTGGAGAACCGGGCGAAGACCTCGGTCTCCTTGCCGACCTCGGAGAGGAACGCCGCACGCGTCCACCGGGACACGTCACGCGTCAGCCGGAAGGTGCCGTACGCACCGGCGCCCCGTGCGTGCACGATCCGCTCCGGGATGCGCTCGCGGTTGAAGCGGGCCAGCTTCTCGAGCAGCAGCTGGTCCTGGACGAGGACGGGGCCGCCCGCGCCCGCGGTCTCGCTGTTCTGGTTGTCGGCCACCGGCGCGCCGGCCTCCGTCGTAAGCGGTCCCTGCGTCACGTGCGCCTCCTGCGTATACCTGTCCGGCGGGTCCTCTTGTACGACTCGATCCTACGATAGACTTTGTCTAAGTCAAGCAGGCATCCAAAGTCACACCTGTTCGGAAACTGGTCCCTTTGCTGTTAAGGTGGTCCTATGAGTGACCTTTTGGAACGGCTGCGCGGACGAGGCTGGCGCATGACGGCGCAGCGACGTGTCGTGGCCGAGGTGCTCGACGGTGACCACGTGCACCTGACGGCGGACGAGGTGCACGCCCGCGCTGTCGTGAAGCTCCCGGAGATCTCCCGCGCCACGGTGTACAACACGCTGGGCGAGCTGGTGTCCCTGGGCGAGGTGCTGGAAGTCGCCACGGACAAGCGCGCCAAGCGGTACGACCCGAACGCGCACCGCCCGCACCACCACCTGGTCTGCGCCCACTGCGGCGCGATCCGCGACGTGCACCCGAGCGGCAACCCGCTCGCCGACCTGCCCGACTCGGAGCGCTTCGGCTTCACCGTGTCCGACGTCGAGGTGACCTACCGGGGCGTCTGCCCGAACTGCGCGACGGCCTGACCGCCCGGCCGACCCGCCCGCCCGCTCTCCGAAGTCCCGGCACCCGACGGTGCCGGGACTTTCGCGTGGGCGCCTGCCGACGGTGCCCGCGCGCACGACGGGACCCCGGACACACCGAAGGCCCGGAACCAGTGGTTCCGGGCCTTCGGTCTTCAGTAGCGGGGACAGGATTTGAACCTGCGACCTCTGGGTTATGAGCCCAGCGAGCTACCGAGCTGCTCCACCCCGCGTCGATGAATGCAACAGTACGTCAACCGTGTGGACCAGCGCAAATTCATCGAAGAGGCCGCTCGGACGGCGGGGCGAAGGGCGCACCTGCCCGCCGTTCAGGCGCACTGGCCCGCTCAGGCGGACAGTTCCTGCCGCAGCGCGTCGCGGAGCCGTGCCGCCCGCTCGGACACCTCGGCCGGACCGAGCGTCACCGCGCGGTCGGCCCACCGCTGGCCCTCCGCCAGCTCCCCGCGTCGCGCGTAGACCAGCGCCAGCCGGAGGGCCGCCCGCCCGTGGCCCGCGTCGGCCGCCCGGGCCCACCACATCGCGGCCTCCGGCTCACTCCCCTCCCTGGCCAGCAGCAGCCCGAGGTTGAACGCCCCGTTGCGGGAGCCCGCCTCCGCCGCCTCGCGGTACCAGCGCGCGGCCTCGACGACGTCTCCCCGTGCCGCGGCGAGCATGCCGACCCGCACCTGGGCGCGCCGGTGCCCCTGGGAAGCGGCCCGCTCGTACCACTCCTCGCACTCGGACTTCTCGTGCGCGGGCTCGCCGAGCTCGTGCTCCGGGGCGGGCGGGCGCCGCGCGTCCAGCACGGCCGCGAGCCGGTAGGCCGCCTCCGCGCTGCCGCCGCCCGCCGCGGACCGCAGATGACGCTCGGCCGCGCGCTCGTCGCCGTCGCGCAGCCGCGCGATGGCGACCTGCAGCGCCGCCTCGGTGTGCCCGGCCGCCGCCGCCCGCTCGTACCACCGCAGCGCGATCGCCTCGGCGTCGTCGGTGCCGCGCCCCGAGTACAGGATGCCGAGGTTGAACGCGGCGTCCACGCTGCCCGCCTCCGCGGCCTTGGAGAACCACGGCTCCGCCCCCGCCGCGTCGCCGACCTGGAGCAGCAGGATGGCGAGCGCGTTCGCCGCCTCCCGGTGCCCGGCGTACGCGGCGCGCCGGTACCACTGCTCGGCCTGGGTGGTGCGGCCCTGCTCGGCGCAGAGCAGCCCCAGGTTGTACGCGCCGTTGACGTCGCCCGCGTCCATGGCGGCGCGGTACCACCGCTCGGCGGTCTGGGTCTCGCCCCGCTCGGCGTGCAGCGCGCCCAGCGCGTTCGCGGCGTTGCCGTCGCCGTCCTGGGCGGCCCGCAGCCACCAGACGGCGGCGCTCTCGGTGTCGCCCGCGTCGCGCAGCAGGAAGCCGAGCGCGCACGCGGCCCGGGCCTCGCCGTCCTTGGCGGCCGTCAGATACCAGCGTCCGGCCTCCTTGAGCTCGCCCCGCTTCTCCAGGAGCGCGCCGAGATGCAGTGCGGCCCGCCGGTGCCCGCGCGCGGCGGCCTGGCGATACCACTGCTCTGCCTCGCCACCCTTGCCGGCGGCCGGGCCGGCACCGGCATCGGTGCCGGCACCGCTGTCGCCCCGGCGCGCGGCGGGGACCCGGCCGGGAACCGTACGCGCACCCGTGCCGGAAGCCGTACGCGCGGCGGCCTGCTCCGCTCCCCAGGCCGGGGACGGCGGTCCGGCGTCCCCGGCGCTCTCCGCCTCCCGGGCGCCCCCGGCGTTCCCTCTCCGGTCGAGCGCCCGGGCCAGCCGGTACGCGGCCTCGCGGTGACCGTGTTCGGCGGCGGTGCGCATCCAGGCCGGGGCCCCCGCGTCGCCCCGGTGCTCCAGGAGGTCCGCGAGCGCGTAGGCGCCGAGGGCGTGGCCCTGCTCGGCGGACTGGCGCAGCCAGTACTCGGCGGCCGGCTCGTCGCCACGCTCGCGGTGGTGGCGCCCGAGCGCGTGCGCGGCGGCCGCGGACCCGGCCACGGCGGCGATCCGCCACCAGCCGGCGGCCTCCTCCGCGTATCCGCGCTGGTGCAGGAGGACACCCAGGTTGTTGGCGGCCGCCCGGTCACCGGCGGCGGTGGCGGCACGCAACTGCGGCTCGGCCCCGTCGAGATCACCGCGGCGCAGGAGCATGGCTCCGAGGACGCTCATCGCCTCGACGTCGCCGGCTTCGGCGGCGAGCCGCTGACGAGCCTCCTCGACAGCCTCGCCGGCCTCGTCCCGGTCGGGAGGCTGCACAAAACGCCCTGTATCCAACAGAGTTGCCTTGTCCCCCATAACGTCCATCGTCGCACCACCTGCAACCTGGGTACACCTGGTATACCGCAGCCATTGAGGTCACTACAGCGTTTTGTCGACATGCCCACAGAGAGACAAGTCAAACACAGATACTCCAACTCCCTTCGCATCACGCGGTCTTCGCGCGCGTCGTGATCACCTACCCATATCCGTGCCTGTCCACATCCGGACATGACGAAGGCCCGAATCCCTGAGGATTCGGGCCTTCGTCTTCAGTAGCGGGGACAGGATTTGAACCTGCGACCTCTGGGTTATGAGCCCAGCGAGCTACCGAGCTGCTCCACCCCGCGCCGTTGTGTTGCAACCGTACCACGGCGCGGGGGGCGCTCCTGATCAGCCGCTGTCGCCGCTCCCGTCACTCTTGTCGGAGTCCTTGGCGGAGTCCTTGGCAGCCTGTGAGGTGCCGCCGTCCTTGTCTCCCGCCTTGTCCGTGCTCTTGTCGCCGTTCTTGCCGCTGTCGCCGGCGCTGCCGGCCTTGGCCTGGGCGTCCGCGGCACGCTGCAGCGCGTCCTCGAGGTCCTTCTGCGCCTTGCCGTACGCGTCCCAGTCCTGCTTCTTCAGGGCGTCCTGACCGGCGTCGAATGCCTTCTGGGCGTCGTCGAGCGCGGCCTCGACCGTCGGGTTGCCCTTGGCCGGCGGTTTCGTGGTGTCCTCGTCGGACGGCGGTTTCGTCGAGCCCTCCGCTCCGAACACCTTGTTGAGCGCCTCGTCGAGCGTGTCCTCGAAGGCGGTGTTGCCTCCGTAGGTCACCAGCACCTTCCGCAGCAGCGGGTACTTGAGCCCACCACCGCGTACGTAGACAGGCTCCACGTAGAGCAGGCCTCCGTCGAGCGGCACCGTCAGCAGGTTGCCGTACTCGACGTCCGAGTCGCCGCCTCTCAGCAGCCTGATCGACTCGGCGATGTCCTGTTCGGAGTTGAACTGGCTCTGGACCTGTTTGGGCCCGTCGACGGTTCTGCTCGTCGGCAGTTTCAGGACTCTGATCTTGCCGTAGTCGTCGGTGCCCGCCTCCGCGTTGACCGACATGAAGGCGCTCAGGTTGTCCCGGCCGTTCGGCGTGAACGTCGTCGTCAGCGAGAACGCCTGCGCCTGCTGGTCCGGCATCCGCATGCTCAGGTAGTACGGCGGAACGGCGTTGCCCGTCTTGTTGGTCGGGTCGTCCGGGACCTGCCACACCTCGCTGCCGCTGAGGAACGTCTGCGCGTCCTTCACGTGGTAGCGGGTCAGCAGTTCGCGCTGGACCTTGAACAGGTCCTGCGGGTACCTGAGGTGGTCCATCAGCGACTGCGGGATGTCGCCGCGCGACTTCACCGTGCCGGGGAAGGCCTTCTCCCAGGTCTTCAGGACCGGGTCCTTGGTGTCCCACTCGTACAGCGTGACCTTGCCGGTGTACGCGTCGACGGTCGCCTTCACCGAATTGCGGATGTAGTTGACCTGGTTCTGCTGGGCCACCACCGCCCGCTGGTTGTTGGCGGCGGTCAGCGAGTCGGCCGTCGTGTCACCGAGCGTGGTGCGCGAGGCGTACGGATATCCGTTGGTCGTGGTGTAGGCGTCGACGATCCACTGGATCCGGCCGTCGACCACGGCAGGATAGGCGTCGCCGTCGATGGTCAGCCACGGCGCCACCGCCTCCACACGGTCCTTGGGCGTCCGGTTGTAGAGGATCCGGGAACCGTCGCCGATCGCGCCCGAGTAAAGGATCTGGGGCTCACTGAAGGCCACCGCGTACGCGGCCCGGTTGACCGGGTTGGAGAGACTGACCCCGCTGTCGCCCTTGTAGCTGGTGGTCTTCTCGCCCTTGTTGTCGGAGTAGTCGATCTCCTTCTGGGGACCGCCGACGATCGAGTACTGCTTGGTGCCCTCGCCGTAGTAGATCCGCTGCTCGTAGTCGCCGAGGTTGCCCTTGGACGGCAGGTCGGACTCGGTGAAAACCGGGCGGCCGTCGGAGTCGGCGGTCGTGCCCTTGGCCGCGACCGCGCCGAAACCGTGGGTGTAGCGGAAGTGGTCGTTGATCCAGTTGTTCTTCGGGATGCCCTTGAGATCCAGCTCACGCAGACCGATGACCGTGTCCTGGTCCGTGCCGTTCTTCGTGTACCGGTCGACGTCCAGGTTGGCGGGGAAGGCGTAGTAGTCCTTCATCTCCTGGATCTGCTCGAACGTCGGCGAGACGATGTTCGGGTCCAGCAGGCGGATGCTCGCCGTGCCGTTGGCGTCCTCACGCAGCTTCGCCGTGTCCTTGGTGTCGCTCTTGCCCGGGTACTCCGTGACGTCGGCACCGTCGATGCCGTAGGCCTCGCGCGTCGCCTTCAGGTTCTTCTCGACGTACGGCGCTTCCTTGGCCTGCTCGTTCGGCTGCACCTGGAACTTCTGGACGATCGCGGGGTACAGGCCGCCGATGAGGATGGCGGAGAGCACCATCAGGCCGAAGCCGATGACCGGCAGCTGCCAGGTGCGCCGCCACAGGGTGGCGAAGAACAGCAGGGCGCAGATGACGGCGATGCAGAACAGGATCGTCTTGGCGGGCAGATACGCGTTGGCGTCCACGTACCGAAGGCCCGTCCAGTTGCCGGTCGCCTTGAAGTCGCTGGACTTCACCGCGAGCCCGTACCGGTCGAGCCAGTAGGCGACCGCCTTCAGCGCGACGAAGACGCCCAGCAGTACGGAGAGGTGCCCGGTGGCCGCGGCCGTGGCACGCGCCCCGGGGCTGGTGATCCGCAGGCCGCCGTACAGGTAGTGCGTAAGCGCGGCGGCGATCAGCGACAGCACCGTGGCCGCGAAGCCGAAGCCCAGCAGGAAGCGGTACCAGGGCAGCTCGAAGGCGTAGAAGGAGACGTCGAGGTGGAACTGCGGGTCCTTCTGGTGGAACGGCACGCCGTTCACCCACATCAGCCACGTACGCCACTGGCCCGACGCGGAGGCGCCGGCGATCAGCCCGACCAGGGCGGTGATGCCGAGGAGCAGCCACTTCTTGTAGGGCGCGACGCCCATCCGGTACCGGTCGAGGTTCTGCTGCTCCATCGACATGGCGCTCAGGGGCGGGCGCAGTCTGTGGGCCAGCCAGATGTTGACGCCGACCGCGGCCGCCATCAGCAGACCGAAGACGAAGAAGAGCCCGATCTTGGTCCACAGGGTGGTGGTGAAGACCGACGAGTACTCGACCGACCGGTACCAGAGCCAGTCCGTCCAGAACCCGGCGAACATGACGAACGCCATGGCCAGCACGGCCAGCACGCCCAGGGTCATGAGCAGCGTGCGGACACGCCGGGACGGTCGGCCCACTCTGATCCGTGGCCCCGTCGGGCCTCCGCCGCGGTCCGGCATCTGGAAAGCCAAGGTGCGCACCTCGAAGTCGCTGTTGATTCGTCAGGCCCCCGTGATCGGGAGCCCACACCTATGCAACTTACTCACGCTTTACTCGGTTCCCGCTTCCGGGTACTAACGAGGCAGGATTGTGACCATGTCCAACACTCCCATGGCAGCGAACCCCCTCACCCGGGCCGTGCTCGAGATCGACGAGTACACCTCCGGCCTCGGCTGGGACCAGCCCGCTCGCCTCTTCGCCCTCGTAGACACCGCGCGACTGCGGGCCCAGGAGCCCGGTCTCGCGGCCCAGCTCGGCCTGCAGGACGAGCAGGAGACCAGCGGTCTCACCCCCATCGAGCAGGACGAGATCCCGGCGGGCAAACCGCTGGACGAGTTCCTCGGCACCATCGCCTGGCCGGACGCGGTCGTCGGCTGCGCGCTCACCGTGGAGCGGCTGATGCTCCCGCCGTCCGCGGAGGCCTCCGTTCCGGAAGGCCTCGGCGAGAAGAAGCTGGCGCGGTGGGTCGCCGAGCACCCCGACCGTCAGGAGGTGCGGATGACGGTCGGTGTGCTGCGCGACGGAACCCGTGACTCCGCGCTGCGGCTGCGCGAGAAGGACGCGGCGACCGAGGTGCTCACCGGATCGGACCTGGTGCCGGGTCTCGCGGAGGCGCTGTCGGCGACGTTCGCCGAGTAGCGCCGCGGACCGGCGCGGCCTGTGCTCCCCGGGGCCCTACCCGGTGGTGCACTTCGGCAGGTCGCCGGTCCTGCCGGAGCTGATGTCCTTGAGGGCGCTCAGCGCGTCGTCGATGGTGTTCACCTTGACGAGCGTGAGCCCCTCGGGGGTGTCCTCGGCGGCGGCCGCGCAGTTCTCCTTGGGCGTCAGGAAGTACTGGGCGCCCTTGTCGCGCGCGCCGACCGTCTTCATCTCGACGCCGCCGATCGGACCGACCTTGCCGTCGTCGTCGATGGTGCCGGTGCCCGCGACGAACGCGCCGCCGGTGAGATCGCCCGGGGTGAGCCGGTCGACGATGCCGAGGGCGAACATCAGGCCCGCGCTCGGTCCCCCGACGTCGGCGAGCTTGATGTCGATGGTGAACGGGAAGGTGTGGTCGGTCCCGGCGGAGATGCCGACGATGGCCCGCTCCTTGCCGGCGTCGTCGGACTTCTCGGTCGTGATCGTGACGTGCCGCGTCCCGGTCGCCGTCCTCTTCTCCTTCTCGGCGGCCGCCTGCTTCCTGGCCGGCACGATCGTGAAGTCGACCTTCTCACCGGGTGCGTGCTTGGTGACCAGCTTCGCGACGTCACCGGGCGCCTTGACGGCCGTGCCGTCCACGGCCTTGATGACGTCGCCCGCGTGCAGCCTCCCCTCGGCCGGGGAGCCCTTGACGACGGTGGAGACGATCACCCAGGACTTCACGGGGATGTCCAGCTCCTTCAGGGCCGCCACCTTGGCGCTCTCCTGGGACTGGCTGAACTCCTCGGCGTTCTCCTGGGTCGACTCCTCCTCCGTCTTGCCGTCGGGGTAGAGGGTGTCGTGCGGGATGACCTTGTCGTCGTGCGCCAGCCAGCCGTACACGGCCTCGACGAGGTTCATCCGGTAGTCGGCGCTGGTGACCCGGACCGTCGTCATGTTGAGGTGGCCGGACGCCGGGTACGTCTTGCGGCCGGAGATCTGCAGCACCGGCTCGCCGTCGTGCTCGTCCAGCGTGTTCACGGTCGGGCCCGGGGACATCTCCGCGTAGGGCACGTCGATGAACACGCCCGCACACAGGAGCGCGATCAGCATCAGGGTGGAGGCGAGCATCGTCGCGGTGCGGCGTGGCATGGAACGACAGTACGGGACCCGGCTGTCAGCACACCGTCAGGGCCGCCCGTACGGGGCCCGGGACCGGGCGCACCGGCCGGGCCCCGCCGGCTCAGGTGTGCGAGCGGGGCTTCTCCATGGCCTCCCGGAAGCGCGCGTAACCGGCGAGCTCGGGCCCGTCGCCCCCGGTCTTGCGATTCCGGCCGGCCCAACTGCCCCACAGGCCCGCACCGACTCCCGCGAACAGCGGAATCAGCAACCAGGCAAGCGCCGCCATGCCGACCTCCCAACCCCATGAACGAGGCAACTGACTGATCAGCAGATTAACCGTCCACCTGGACAACGCGCACGCCAGGGGTGGGGTTACGCCGCCGGAATCAGCCGGTCAGCAGGCACCGCCCGTCCGCCGCCCGGCCACCGGCCCAAGACGGCGCGCGCCGGCAGCGCTCACGCGCCCACCCACCCTCCCGTCCACCCCTCAACGGCAGCGCTCACGCGCCGACCCATTCCTCGGTGCCGTCCGAGAACTTCTGGTGCTTCCAGATGGGCACCTCGTGCTTGAGGTCGTCGATGAGCCGGCGGCACGCCTCGAAGGCCTCGCCCCGGTGCGGGCACGAGACGGCTACGACCACGGCGAGGTCCCCCACGGCGAGATCGCCCACCCGGTGGACGGCCGCCAGGGCACGCACCGGGTACTCGGCGACGATCTTCTCGGCGATCCGGCGCATCTCGGCCTCGGCACTGGGATGACAGGAGTACCCCAGCTCGTCCACGGAGGCGCCTCCGTCGTGGTTGCGTACCGTGCCCACGAAGAGCGCCGTGCCTCCGGACGCGTCGTCCCCGACGGCCCGGAAGACCTCGTCGAGGGAGAGCGCGCTCTCGCGGACGGCGAGCAGCTTGACGGGGTCCTGCGCCGCGCGCTCACCCGGGTGGTCGTTGAGGGGTGCCATACCCCCATCGTGCCCCACGGGGGCGACACGGAGGAATAGAGGGATCACCCGGCACGCGCGCGTGCGCCTTCGGAGCGTCCTACAGACCTCCGGCGACGTGCACCGCGCGTTCCCGCCGCCGTCCCGCGCCCCGGGTCAGATGCGCCGCCGGGCCTTGCGCGCCCGGCGCACGAGCGCGGCCGTGCCCAGCAGTGCGACGGTCGCCCCCGCGGCCCCCGCCGCGGTCGCGTCCTTGCGCCCCAGCCGGCGGCCGGCCACGGTGTGCCGTCCGGCGACCTCCTCCAGCAGCTCAGCGAGGACCTCCTCGTTGGTCCACTTCGGCCGCCATCCGGCGTCGTGGAGGCGGCTCCCGCTCACCACCCAGGGGTACATCGTGTACGCCAGGTCCCCGGCCGGGGACGGGGTGAGGCCGATGCGGTGCAGCCGGGCCGCCGCCCCCAGGGCGACGGCGGAGGGCAGCTCCATCCGCCGGATGCCGCTGAGCTCCTCGACCTCGTCCTGCTCCAGCCACCCGTCGCAGCCGACGGCCAGCTCCCCCTCCGCCTTCTCCGCCACGGCGTACTCCAGGGCCGTGCAGAGGTCCTCGACGTGGCAGAACTGCCAGGCGGGCCGTGATCCGGCCACCACGAGCAGTCTGGGCGACTCGAAATAGCGGGTCAGCGCCGTGTCCGTACCTCCGCCGACCAGTACGGCGGGGCGTACGACGGTGACATTGAGCCCGGGGTGCGCCCGGGGCGCCCGGCGGGCGAGCCGTTCGATCTCCAGGAGGTCGCCGACCCCGGTGGCCTCGGCCGTCGCGCGCAGTTCGGCGTCCTCGGAGAGGGGCAGCTCGTTGTCGGGCAGGGCCCCGTAGACCATCGCGGAGGTGCAGAGCACGACCCGGTGCACGCCGGCGGCGGCGGCCGCCGTCAGGACGGTCTGTGTCCCCCGGACGTTGTAAGCGCTCCGAGCCGCCTCGTCGGTCTCCAGATCTAGGTCGAGCGCGAGGTGGACGACGACGTCGGCCCCCCGCAGCTTCTCGGCGATCGCCGGGTCGCGGACGTCCAGGACGTGCCACTGGGCCTCGGCGCACTCGCCTCTGCGCTCGTCGATGGCCACGACCCGGCCGACCGCGTCACTGGCCGCGAGCCGCTCGGTGAGCAGGGCGCCCACACCGGACGCGGCGCCGGTGACCGCGACGACGGGCCCGCGCGCGGCCGGGCTGGTTGAGTGGTTTCGCGCTGCGCGAACCTGCGGATCTGGGGAACTCACCGGGCGTCTCCAGCGGTTGTCTTCAGTAGCGGACACGCGTGACGCGTCCGTACCAGGTGGCATCCATCCTGCCGCAGGCGGAGAGTCGGCGAAGCATCGAGGCCCGATCGGGTTCCGGTGTCTACGCTGGGTGGTGTTGTCGGGCAGCCGCCGTCGGAAGAACCGGCGGCCTTACCAAGCCGAGGAATCCCGTGAGTGACACCCCATTCGGATTCGGCCTTCCGCCGGAGGAGCCGGAGAACGGCGACGAGGGCAAGAAGAAGGACCAGCAGAGCGGTGGTGGTCAGGGACCGTTCGGTTTCGGGCCGCCCGGAGCCGGCGGCGCCGGCGACAACCCGCTCGCAGCCATGTTCGGTTCCATGAACCCCAACGACCTGGGCGCCGCGTTCCAGCAGCTGGGCCAGATGCTCTCGTACGAGGGCGGCCCGGTGAACTGGGACATGGCCAAGCAGATCGCCCGCCAGCAGGTCGCCCAGGGCACCTCCGACGGCACCAAGGACGCGAGCGTCGGCCCCGCCGAGCGCTCGGCGGTCGGTGAGGCCGTGCGCCTGGCCGACCTGTGGCTCGACGACGCGACGTCGCTGCCGTCCGGTGCCCACTCCGCGGTGGCCTGGAGCCGCGCGGAGTGGGTGGAGGCGACCCTTCCGGTCTGGAAGGAGCTCGTCGACCCGGTCGCCGAGCGCGTCGGAGCGGCCATGGGCGACGTCCTGCCGGAGGAGATGCAGGCCATGGCGGGCCCGCTCATCGGCATGATGCGCTCGATGGGCGGCGCCATGTTCGGTTCGCAGATCGGCCAGGCCGTGGGCGTGCTCGCGGGTGAGGTCGTCGGCTCGAGCGACATCGGGCTGCCGCTGGGCCCGGCGGGCAAGGCCGCGCTGCTCCCGCTGAACGTCGAGGCGTTCGGCAAGGACCTGGGCATCCCCCAGGAGGAGGTGCGTCTCTACCTGGCCCTGCGCGAGGCCGCCCACCAGCGCCTCTTCGCGCACGTGCCGTGGCTGCGCTCGCACCTGTTCGGCGCGGTCGAGGGGTACGCGCGCGGGATCAAGGTCGACACCGCCAAGCTGGAGGACGTGGTCGGCCAGTTCGACCCGCAGAACCCCGAGGAGCTGCAGCA
Source organism: Streptomyces sp. NPDC008313 (assembly GCF_042956125.1). Taxonomy (NCBI): domain Bacteria; kingdom Bacillati; phylum Actinomycetota; class Actinomycetes; order Kitasatosporales; family Streptomycetaceae; genus Streptomyces; species Streptomyces sp. NPDC008313. The sequence goes on along the minus strand of NZ_JBIBFR010000014.1, from coordinate 12,745 downwards.
GGCACTCCAGCAGGGCATGTTCCAGCCGGAGGACACCCCGGAGCAGAAGGCCGCGCTGGCCCGTCTGGAGACGGCGCTCGCGCTCGTCGAGGGCTGGGTGGACGCGGTGGTCCACGCGGCCGCGAAGCCGAGGCTGTCCTCCGCGGACGCGCTGCGCGAGACCCTGCGCCGCCGCCGCGCGACGGGCGGACCCGCCGAGCAGACGTTCGCCACCCTGATCGGCCTGGAGCTGCGGCCCCGCAGGCTGCGGGATGCCTCGCGGCTGTGGGCGTCGCTGACCGACGCCCGTGGCGTCGACGGCCGCGACGGTCTGTGGGCCCACCCGGACATGCTGCCGAACGCCTCGGACCTGGACGACCCGGACGGCTTCGTCCACCACGAGCAGCTGGACTTCTCCGAGCTCGACAAGATGCTCGGCGAGGCCGCGGGCAAGCCCGACCTCAGGAAGAAGCCCGAGGACAAGCAGGAGGACAAGCAGGGGGACGGGCAGGAGGACGGGTCGCGGGGCACGTCGGACGGCAAGGACGACGACTCCGAGTGACTCTTCACGACGACGCGGTCCTCGTACTCCAGGCGTACGAGGGCCAGGACGAGCTGCGCCGCGCCTATCTCGACCATCTCGCGGCGCACCCGGACGGCATGTGGAAGGCCTGCACGGCCGGGCACCTGACGGCGAGCGGCCTGGTGATCGACCCGGAGCGGGGCCGCGTGCTGCTCACGCTCCACCGGAAGCTGCGCATGTGGCTCCAGATGGGCGGCCACTGTGAGCCGGGCGACGTCACGGTCGACGCCGCGGCTCTGCGTGAGGCCACCGAGGAGTCCGGCGTCGAGGGTCTGACGCTGCTTCCCGGCGGGCCCGTGGCGCTGGACCGGCACCCGATCCCGGCGCCGTGCCACTGGCATCTCGATGTGCAGTACGCGGTCGTGGCACCGCCCGGAGCCGTTCATCGCATCAGCGACGAGTCCCTCGACCTGCGCTGGTTCGGCTACGACGAGGTCGCGGACGTCGCCGACGCGTCGGTCGTACGACTGCTGAAGGCGGCCCGCGCCCGCCTGTGAACGACGTGAGGGGCGACCGCCTGGACGGTCGCCCCTCACCTCTGTCCCTCGGCGCTCAGCTCCAGGCGTTGCCCCGGTTCTGCGCGTGGACGCCCTGCTGGCCCATGCCGTACTGGGCGCGAAGGCCCTGGCCGATCGCCGCGTTCTGCGGCGGCAGCAGCTCGCTGGGCTGCACCAGCGCGTAGCCCTGGCCCATGAAGCTGAGCTCCCAGCCCTCGCCGGTGTTGCCACGACGGCGCCACACCCCGGAGGAGTGCGTCTGGGCCTGCATCTGCACGCGCAGGCCGTTCGACCAGGCGACGATCGCGTCGGCGTCGCAGTTCACGTACCGGTCGGGGGTGACCTGCATCATCAGCGGCATGCCCGAGGTCATCAGCGCGACCTTGCCGCGTCCCGTGATCACCAGCTGGTACTTGCCCGAGCCGGAGATGCCGTACTGGCTGTCCACGGCGATGACCTCGTGGTGCAGCGAGGAGTCCATGGCGAGGACATAGCTGCTGTCGACGGTGAGACCGTCCTGGTCGACCTCGACGACGTGCACGTGCTGGGCGAGGTTGGCGAGGTAGACGGTGCCCTGACCGTGGCAGCGCATCAGGTCGAGACCCTCACCGGTGTGCGCGCGGGCGCGCCGCTGGCCGGAGGTCTGGTACTCGGCGTCGAACTCCACCAGCCCCTGGTAGGCGACCATCGTGCCCTTGCGGGCGAGGATGTCGTCGTGACCCTCCAGGGCGACCCTCAGCATCTGCGAGTTCTGCAGGCTGTAGCGGTCCTGGGACTGCTGTTCGTTGTAGCCGAAAAGCGGACTCTGCATGGTGTGTAGCTCCCCCTCAGCCCCGGACCCGGATGCGGTCGGTGCTGTCCTCGCTGGGCTGGACGACGACGATGCCCTGCCCGGAGAACGCCATCTGGTACGCCTCGCCGCTGCCGCGTCCGATCAGCGACTGGGCCTTGAAGCTGCGCTTGCCCTTCACCTTCAGGTTCGGAGACCAGGCGACGAGCGCGTCGGGGTCGACGTACGTCTCGTCCTCACCGCCACCGCAGTCGACGACGATCGGCTTGCCCCGGGAGGTCAGCGCGACCCAGCCCTGACCGGAGATCTTGGTGTTCCACAGGCCCTGACCTGCGAACTTGGCCAGTCCCTTGACGCGCTCGACACCCCACTGGAGGTGCGCGTCGAAGGCGAGGAGGTTGGTCGCGTTGACGGAGATCGCGTCCCCGTTGAGGTTGATGACGACGACGTTGGCGCCGTAGTCGGCCAGGTAGAGCAGTCCGTCCCCGGAGCACTTCATGAGGGGGGCGCCCTCACCGGTGACCCAGTCGCGGGCGATCTGGCGCACCGCCGGCGGATTCGGCTCGTACTGGACGAAGCCTTCGTAGGCGACCATCGACCCCACGCGCGCGAGGAGGTCGCTTCCGGTCTGCATGGCGACCTTGAGCATGTGGTTGCCGTGGTTCTCCATGCGCGCGGAGACGGGTGCAGGGGCGAAGCCCGCGAGTGGCTGGTTCATGACGGGCTCCCTCAGACCTCGTACGGCTGGACGACGATGAAATTGCCGGGGGCGCCGCGGAACTGCAGGTTCACGCTCTCGCCGGTGTCCCCCGGGTAGGCGTTGCGGCGCATGCGCACCTGGCTGGAGACGATCACCTGGGAGGCGGCGGACCAGGCCACGACGGCGTTGCAGTCGGCGAACGTCGTCGGGGTCACCGGCAGCACCACGGGCGCGCCGTGCGTCTTCACGACGACGGTGCCGGTCCCCTGGAACTGCATGGTGAACAGCGCGCCCCCGGGGATGCCGTGCCCCTCGATCCGGCGCACCTCGTACTGGAGCGACTCGTCGAAGGCGAGGACGTTCTCGGCGGAGACGCAGATGGCGTCGCCCTGCAGTTCGACCGGGTGCACGTGGGTGGCTTCCTCGGCGAGGAACACCTGGCCCCGGCCGGTGCAGCGCATGAGCTGCATCTCCTGGCCGGTCGCGTTGCCCACGATCCGGCCGGCGAATCCGGCTCCCTTGTAGCTGAAGTCGACCTTGCCCTGGTACAGCACCATGCTGCCCTGCCGGGCCAGAACGGCCTGGTCCCCGCCGACGCCGAGGTCGACGCGGATGAGCTTTTTGTTCTGCTGCGTCCAGCGCTGGCCGGTGGGCTTCTCCTTGAAGCCGTTGAGCGCGGCGGCGACACCGGCGCCGCCCTGCGGGGTGCCCTGCGGAGCACCGTACGGGGACGGGGCACCGGGCTGGCCGGGGATCTGTCCGGGCGGGCCGGGGGGACCGGGCGGCCCCGGGACCTGGCCGTACTGCGGCTGCTGGCCGTATCCGGGCGGCGCGCTCGGGGGCTGCTGGCCGTACCCGGGAGGCGGCGGGGCCGACTGGCCGGGGGGCTGGCCGTATCCGGGCGGAGCGCTCGGCTGCCCGTACGGCGCGGGGGCCGGCGGGTGCACCGTGCCGCCCCCGGGGGGCGTCAGCGGGGCGACGATCGTCGGCGCGGCGTGCACGGACGGCGCGGGCGCCGGGGCGGGAGGCGGAGTGCCACCCGGAGGCGGCGCGAAGCCCTGCGCGGGGGCGGGTGCGGGGGCCGGGGCGGGCGCGGACTGCGCGGCCGGGGCTCCGAAAGCGGGCGCGGCGGCCTGGGGCGGCGGCGCGAAGGACGGGGCACCGCCCGGCTGCGGCTGCTGGGCGGCCGGCTCCTCCTCGGCCACCTCGCCGCCGAAGTTCTTCAGCAGCGCGTCGAGACCGCCGTCGAAGCCCTGCCCGACCGCGGCGAACCGCCAGACGTCCTTCAGGTAGAAGTCACCCAGCATCACGGCACGCTCGGTGGAGAACTCCGCACCGCTGAACGCGTACCGGGCCACCTCCTCGCCGCCTGCGACGATCCGGAGGTATCCGGGGGCGATCTGCGACATCTGTCCCGCGCCGTCGATCGTCGCGGTGAAGGACAGCTTCTGGATCCGCGGCGGGATCCGGTCGAGCGTGACACGGAAGGATTCCGTGTCACCCGCCTGCTCGCCCAGCAGCTGGACGGACTCCTCGGGACTCTTCGGCTGGTTGAAGAAGATGAAGTAACGGTCGTCCGAGAGCCGTTCGTCGGCGTCCAGACCGAAGCAGCTGATGTCGAAGGTCAAGCCGGGGCCGGTGATCTGCACGCCTACGTACAGATCGGTGCCCGCGGTGAGGTCACTGATCCTGGCCTTGTGGCCGCGTTGGAAATCCCTGGCCATGCGAAACGACCGTCCCCCATCCCGAATGCGAGTGCGTCGCGCCAGGCTAACGGCAAAATCTGGGAAGGGACGATGCCGGTACAGACCCGGTACACAACCGTCTCCGGCGGGGACCGGCCTCGGGGTCACTCGTCCCGGGCAGCCGGAAGGTGGGGCAGCCGGTCGGCGGCGACGACGCCCTCCAGGTAGCCGCGGGCCCGCTCCGTGCGCGGGTACGCCTCCAGCAGTCGCCAGAAGCGGGGGCCGTGGCCGGGCACCAGCAGGTGCGCGAGCTCGTGGAGCAGCACGTAGTCGACGACGTACTCGGGCATTCCCTGGAGCCGGTGGGACAGGCGGATGCTGCCCTCGGACGGGGTGCACGAGCCCCAGCGCGTGTTCTGGTTCGTGACCCAGCGCACCGAGGCGGGCCGGGCCCGGCCGTTGAAGTACTGGTCGGAAAGGCGCCCGGCGCGCTCGGACAGCTCGGTGTCGCCGAGCATCCGCTTGCTCTCCTGGGCGGCCAGCTTGTCGAGCATGACGGTCACCCAGCGCTGCTCCTCCGCCGCGGACATCCGGGCAGGGATCAGTACGACGGTGCGATCGCCCTCGCGGTACGCGGAGACCGTCCTGCGGCGGCGGGCGCTCCTGCGGACCTCGATCGCGCTCGCCCCCGAGCCGCTCGGCGGCAGGCTCGTCGTGCTGCGCTGTGGTTTTCCGGCGCGGTGCAGTGGGTCGGCGGGCACGCCCCGACGTTACCCGCTGTACCTGGGGGAAGTCCCGTCCCCGGGACGGTTCGCTTGCGATCCGGTCCCCGTGCGCTTGATTCGTACGACGAACGCCGCTGCCTGTGGACAACTTTCGGCAGTCGGCGAGCCGGGCGGGCATGCTGGCACGAGTCGGCGAACCAGGACGGACGCCGGCATACGGGGACGTTCACGGGTACGGGGGTCGGTCATGCATCCGATGGTGAAGCCCGCGCTGCGGCGCGGCTGGCGGGATCTCAACACCGTGCAGTTCGGGATGACTCCCGCGCACGCGATGGTGCTGGGGCCGGTGGACACGGCCACGGGCAGCTTCCTGACCCTGCTCGACGGCACGCGCGGACTGCCGCTCCTACGGGACGAGGGCCGCAGGATGGGCCTGCCCGACGGCCATGTCGACGCGCTGGTGGACCGCCTGGCCGGGTCCGGTCTGCTGGACGACGCGACCGGCGGCGGCCCGGCCGCCGACGCCCTGCGCAAGAAGCGGACGACGTGGGACCGGCTGCGCCCCGACCTCGCCTCCCTCACCCTGTCCACCTCCGGTCCGGGCGATGGCGCGAGACGTCTGGCCGCCCGCCGCTCCCCGCGTGTGCAGGTGCGGGGAGCCGGGCGCGTGGGGGTGGTACTGGCCTCGCTGCTGGCCGGTGCGGGTGTCGGCGAGGTCGAGGTCCGCGACGGCGGCTGCGTCGAGCCGTGGGATGTCGCGCCGGGCGGGCTGTCCGCCGAGTCCGTCGGCGAGCGCAGGGACGAGGCGGCCCGGCGCGCCGTGCGAGCGGCCATGCCGGACCGGCCGCCACGGGCCCGCGCCCGGGGAGGCGGCCGGACGCGTGGCACGGGGACCGAGGAGCCCGGGATGTCACTCGTGGTCCTCACGCCCCGTGACGGGCTCGGCGTCCACGCACCCGATCCGGCCGCCGCCGAGCCCCTGATCGCCTCGGGGACACCCCATCTCTATGCCGGCGTCGTGGAAGGCACCGGTGTGGTCGGCCCCCTGGTGCTGCCCGGTGACACGGGCTGCGCCGGCTGCCTGGACCGGGGCCGCGCCGACCGGGATCCGGCCTGGCCGCGTATGGTCGCGCAGTGGCGCTCGGGTCGGCAGCGGCAGGTGCAGGCGTGCGACCTGTCCCTGGCGGCCTCGGTCGCCGGACTGGCGGCAGGGCACGCGCTGGCCTTTCTCGACGGGGAACTACCGTCGAGTGCGGCGGCCCGGTGGGAGACCTCCGTGCCCCGGTTCAACTGGCACGCGCGCCCGCTCTGGCCGCACCCCGACTGCTCGTGCGGGGCCGCGGACCGGGGTAAGGAGGATCACACCTCCACGGGCACGGAGCCGCACGCGACAATGGCGGGGCAACAGCCTTACGCCGCACGGCCGTCTGGGACCTGGAGGGCGCATGTCTGATCTTCCCCGGAAGGCGGTCACCCGAACCGCCAAGCTCGCCGCCCTGCCCATCGGCTTCGCCGGAAGGGTCACCTGGGGCCTCGGCAAGCGGATCGGCGGGAAGTCCGCCGAGATCGTGGGCCGGGAGCTGCAGCAGCGCACCGCGGAGCAGCTGTTCAAGGTGCTCGGTGAACTCAAGGGCGGCGCGATGAAGTTCGGGCAGGCCCTGTCCGTCTTCGAGTCCGCGCTTCCCGAGGAGGTGGCGGGTCCCTACCGGGCGGCGCTGACCAGACTGCAGGAGGCGGCGCCGCCGATGCCGACGCGCACGGTGCACTCCGTGCTGGAGGACCAACTGGGACCGGAGTGGCCCGAGCTGTTCCTGGAGTTCGAGGACCAGCCGTCCGCGGCGGCCTCCATCGGCCAGGTGCACCGCGCGGTGTGGCACGACGGCCGTGAGGTGGCGGTCAAGGTGCAGTACCCCGGCGCGGGCGACGCCCTGCTGTCGGACCTGAACCAACTCAGCCGCTTCGCACGGCTGCTGGGCCCCCTCGTCCCCGGCATGGACATCAAGCCGCTGATCACGGAGATGCGCGACCGGGTCTCCGAGGAGCTCGACTACGGCTTGGAGGCCCAGGCCCAGGAGGTGCACGCGCAGGAGTTCGCCGACGACCCGGATGTACTGGTTCCGGCTGTTGTGCACCAGTGTGAGCAGGTTCTGGTCACGGAGTGGATCGACGGGACACCTCTGTCGGAGGTGATCACCGACGGCACCCAGGAACAGCGGGACCGTGCGGGACAGCTGCTGGCCCGCTTCCTGTTCTCGGGCCCCGCGCGCACGGGACTGCTGCACGCCGATCCGCACCCGGGCAACTTCCGCCTGCTGCCCGACGACAAGGTCGGGTGGCGCCTCGGCGTCCTCGACTTCGGCACGGTGGACCGGCTGCCCGGCGGCCTGCCCCCGACGATCGGCGGCTGTCTGCGCATGACTATCGAAGGCGAGGCGGAAGCGGTCTACCAGACGCTCTGCGAGGAGGGCTTCGTCAAGGAGTCGATAGACCTCGACCCCGACGCGGTCCTCGACTACCTCCTGCCGATCATCGAGCCCGCCGAGGCCCACGAGTTCACCTTCACCAGGAGCTGGATCCGCAGCCAGGCCGCGCGCGTGGCCGACCCCCGCTCCCCCGCCCACCAGTTGGGCAAGCAGCTGAACCTGCCGCCCTCCTACCTCCTGATCCACCGGGTGACGCTGAGCACGATCGGCGTGCTGTGCCAGCTCGGGGCCACGGTCCGGCTGCGCGACGAACTGGAGGAGTGGCTGCCGGGGTTCCTGGCGGACACGGCGGCGGAGGAACCGCTGGACGAGGGGGAGCCGCTGAACGAGGAGGAGCCGGCCATAGAGGCGTGACGGCCCCGCGCCCGGCCCCCGCGCCGGGTGACGCGTCCGGTGACGCGCCCGGCGACGCGCCGCGGGGGCCGGTCCTCCTGGACCGGCCCCCGCATCACATCACTGCTTCTTCCGGTACGTGTACCGGCCCTTCTTCCGACGTGCGTCGGCTGCTTACTGCATGACGGCCATGGCCAGCGCGCGCCGAGCGCGCAGCGAGGCGCGCTCGGCACGCCGCTGTATCCGGCGAGCGGCCGCCAGGCGCAGTGCCCGGCGTTCCTGCTCGGCCTCGTGCAGGCGCTGGTGCATATGCGCACGCGCCAGGGCTTCTGGGATGAGTTGCATCTCTCGGGTCCTGTTCTGACGCGAGTCCTTCGCGTCGGTGGTGGTGAAGTCTGGGATCGCGGAACCGGCGGGCTCGCTGGTGGACGGCTTCATCGGGGCCTGTTTCGTGGGGTCGTTCGTGAGGGGGCGGTCGATCGTTCCGGTGATGTTCATGCCATGACCGGGTTCTTGCGCGGGCGGCCACGCGGCCGCTTCCGGGCGACGACGACGCCCTGGACGAAGAGCTCGCCGCCCCAGACGCCCCACGGCTCACGCCGCTCCTTGGCGCCGGCGAGGCAGGCCTCGACCAGCGGGCAGGTACGGCAGAGGGACTTGGCGTACTCGACATCGGCCGGCGACTCGGCGAAGAACACCTCCGGGTCGTAGGAGCGGCAGGGGACGGGTACGCCGAGGTTCTCGATGGCGTCGTCGAGCGCGGTGAGCGTGATGAGCGGGGTCAAGGCGGAGTCCTCTGTGGGGCCGGGCGGGGGGATCGTTTCGGAAGGCGGTACGGACGGGGCGTGCGCTTCGAGTTGCACGGTTCGTCTTCCTCGTCTGGGTCGTGCCGGCCGGTCGGCCGGTTGGCGGCTGGTACCGGGTTCTTTTCTTGTCCCGAGGCCCCTTCGCTCCGCCGTCCCCGGTCGGGGACAAACAGAAGGGCCGCGGATCCCGGGTGGGGTTCCGCGGCCCTGAAGGCGCCGGCCTGATCGAGGATCAGGCTGGATCACTCCAGGGTTCAGGCCCGCGGAAGGCCCACATCGTGTGGTTCTGCTTCGTCTGCTTCAGGGATCCGGCACCGGCTGCCGCAAAGGCATAGGCCTGCGCCTGTGCCTCTACTGCTTCCAGTGCCTTGATCGGTCGCTCATCGCGCTCACGGATGGACAGACCCGTGAGGAACTCAGGGGAGGCCGGACGGACGGCATGCATGCCGGACAGACCGGTGCCCTGGTTCGAGCCGCCGAGGACACACGTGGAGACGACCGAGCGATCGGTCACTTTCACGTTGCTGACGAAGCTGCTGTTGATGCTGATCACTGCAATCGCCTCCTCTCGGCGTCTTGGGGACTGGAACCAGTCCGACGGTCATCAAGTACAGCACGGAACCCGGGCCTCGGAGAAGCCCGCCGTTTCCGTGTTAAGAACCTATGGGGATTGCCGGGCCGCGCGCAAACTATTTTCTCGACGAGTTTGTATCAGCCACTTCACCCACCACCGCCGACCTCCTGACCTGCACAGATGGCCAGGACATCGGCGCCGAAGCGGCCCAGCTTGCGTGCGCCGACCCCGGGGATCCGCGCCAGCTCCCGCTCGTCGTCGGGTGTGGCCTCGGCGATCGCCATCAGGGTCCTGTCCGTGAAGACGCAGAAGGCGGGCTGCCCGCTGCGCTGCGCCTGCGCGGCCCTCCACTCCCGCAGCCGCTCGTACAGCCCCTCGTCCATGTCGGACGGGCAGTCGTCACAGCGCATCAGCTTCATCTCACCGGCGTCGGTCAGGGTGCGCCCGCAGACCCGGCAGCGGGCCGGGGTCCTGCTCGCGCGCCGCGGCCCCGTCCCCCCGCTCCCGCCCACTCCGCGCTCGACGCCTCCGGCGCCGCCCGCCGCGCCGGTCCGGCCCGCGGTGGCGACCGATCCCGGTCGCAGACCGTCGAGGAAGCGGCTGGGCCGGCGGCTCGCCCGGCCACCGGGCGTGCGGGACAGCGACCAGGAGACGGAGAGGTGCTCTCTGGCGCGGGTGACGCCGACGTAGAGCAGGCGGCGCTCCTCCTCCAGCTGCTCCGGCGTCTTTGCGTAGGTGATCGGCATCATGCCCTCGGCGACACCGACCAGGAAGACGACGTCCCACTCCAGGCCCTTGGCGGAATGCAGCGACGCGAGGGTCACGCCCTGCACGGTCGGGGCGTGCTGGGCGCTCGCCCGTTCGTCGAGCTCGGCCACCAGATCGCCGAGGGTGGCGTCCGGTCTGGCCCCGCTGAAGTCCTCCGCGAGATGGACGAGTGCGGCCAGCGACTCCCAGCGCTCCCTGACCGCTCCGGAGCCGGCCGGAGGCACGCTCGTCCACCCCTCGCCCGACAGCACGGCGCGCACCTGCGAAGGCAGGTCGACGGTGTCGTCGAGGAGGGCGTCGTTGCCCCCGAAGCGGGCGGCGCCGCGCAGGGCCACACCTGCCCTGCGCACTTCCGGGCGGTCGAAGAAGCGCTCGGCACCCCGCAGCTGGTAGGGGACTCCGGCGTCGGCGAGGGCCTGCTCGTAGATCTCCGACTGGGAGTTCGTACGGAACAGGATGGCGATCTCCCCCGCCGGGACGCCCGAGGCGACGAGGTCCCGGATGCGTCGGGCGGCCCCCTCCGCCTCGGCGGGCTCGTCGGTGTATTCGGCGTACCGGGGCTCGGGTCCCGGGGCCCGCTGGGAGACGAGCTCCAGGCGGTGCTCGGCGGCCCGGCCCCGGGCCTGGGCGAGCAGGCCGTTGGCGAGTCGGACCACCTGGGGCGAGGAGCGGTAGTCGCGGACCAGCTTCACGACGGTGGCCGCGGGGTGTCGGGCACGGAAGTCGAGAAGGTGGTCGGGCGTTGCACCGGTGAACGAGTAGATCGTCTGGCTGGCGTCTCCGACGACGCAGAGGCTGTCGCGCTCGCCGAGCCAGAGCTCCAGGAGTCGCTGCTGGAGGGGGCTGACGTCCTGGTACTCGTCGACCACGAAGTGCTGGTACTGGGAGCGGACCTGGTCGGCGATGTCGTGACGGTCCTGGAGGATACCGACGGTCAGCAGCAGGACGTCCTCGAAGTCGATGAGGGCCCGGTCGCGCTTGACGTCCTCGTACGCCCCGTAGATCTGGGCGATCTCGGCCGGGTCGCGGGGCGCCTCACGGCCGGCCCCGGCCGCCGCGGCCGCGTAGTCGCCGGGGACGGTCTGGGTGACCTTGGACCACTCGATCTCGGCGGTGACGTCCCGCAGCTCGCTGCGGTCCAGGCGGACGCGGCAGGACGCCGCGGCGTCGGCGACGAGCTGGATCTTGCGGTCCACGATCCTGGGCAGGCCGCCGCCGACCGCCTTCGGCCAGAAGTACTGGAGCTGGCGGAGCGCGGCGGAGTGGAAGGTGCGCGCCTGGACGCCGGCGGCACCGAGCTGGCGCAGGCGGCCGCGCATCTCACCGGCGGCACGGTTGGTGAAGGTGACGGCGAGCACGCTGGACGGCTGGAGGACACCGGCCCGCACGCCGTAGGCGATGCGGTGGGTGATCGCGCGGGTCTTGCCCGTGCCGGCGCCCGCCAGCACGCAGACCGGCCCGTGCAGGGCGGTCGCCACCTCGCGCTGCTCGGGGTCGAGCCCTTCGAGCACCGCGTCGGCCGTATCCGGAACCTGCGGGAAGAGAGGGGAGCGCGTTGCTGCTGTCACCCCGCCATGCTGCCAGGTCGCCCGGGACGGACGAGCCGGTTGTCCACAGGGAGGCCCTCGCGGTCGTACTAATGCGGCAGGCGTCACAGGCCCCTGCCGTCGCCTCGGTCACGCACGGGCGCCGCCCGCCCACCCTCCGCGCGGCGCCCACTCCCGCTCCCCGCAGGGTCCCGGGTACGGGAATGGTGGAACCTTCACGTACGTTCCTCTGACTGCGGACACGCAACCCCGGCAGCGAAGGAGCGCGAGACACATGCAGGGCACTGTGACGATGTACAGCACCACGTGGTGCGGCTACTGCCGTCGGCTGAAGAGCCAGATGGACCGTGAGGGCATCGCCTACACCGAGATCAACATCGAGCAGGACCCGCAGTCCGCGGCCTTCGTGGAAAAGGCGAACGGCGGGAACCAGACGGTCCCGACCGTTCAGGTAGTTCCCTCCAGTGGTGGCGCTGAGGTCGTGATGACGAACCCGAGCCTTGCCCAGGTGAAGCAGGCGCTCGGCGTCTGACCCTTGCGAGACGCAGCCCCCGACCGGCCTGACGCCGATCGGGGGTTTTGTGTGCCCCGGGGAGACCGCAGCGGCAGGACCAAGGCCCGCCCCCGGCGACCACCGCTGTAGATGCGAGGCCGTCTCCTGAACGCTCCCTGCACAGGGCGCAGAGAGACTGAGCGTTCCACCTGGTGGCCGTCACCGACAGAACCTCTGAGCGCGCGGTAGCAAAGCCGTAGGTTCAGAGCGCGAGCACAGGCCGAGTAGAGAAGTCCTCGCAAAGGTCCTCACCATCCGGGCCATACACGAACTCGACCATGGATGGGTTGCGATTGGCGGTGGCCAGGGGCAGCCATGCCAGCATGTGGCCGTAGCCGCCGCACACCGACTCGCCACCGTCTCCGCCGTGGACCGCTGTAACGTCGCTCGTCAACTCCGTGCGGTAGGTGTCGTAGGCGATGCGCAGGCCGAAGGCGTTCAGCTGGTTCTGCGGGCCCGTGCGGTCCCCGTAGGGGATGCGGTCGAGGGGGCAGTCGTTCCCCCACCGAAACAGGGTTTCTGCCCCAGCTCCACAAGCGTGCTCCCACTCGTCGGGGCTCGGCATCCGCAGGCCACGAGCCGCGAGAACAGCCAGCATGTCAGCAGGCAACTCGGTCAGGTTCTCATCTGAACCGCCCCGGGTTCGGTAGAGATCTCAGATTGTGGTGATGAACTGGGGTTTCGTGAGTTCGGTGTAGTAGTTGACTTCGTATTCGACGGGC